>DATAMD010000071.1:0-10465 GCA_036260755.1 Chitinophagaceae bacterium
AGGCGAGTACGCATAAATAATATAATTCGGTTGCCGACAGGCTGTCTATTTTTTTAAAACGCACAGCATCATTTTTTTCATCATGCAACGCATTTATTTCGTCGATAAATATTTCAATGGCTTTTGATCTTAATTTTTCGGTAAGCACATGCATTACAAAAGCCGTATCGCCCTGTTGTGCACGCAAGGCATAACTGATTTGAGTTTTTACCAGTAATTTATAATAAGCAAACTCGTTATTGGTAAGGCTTTGCAGCGAATCGAGATTTAATTTTTTATGATAGATATCATCTAAAAAAGGGAAAAAAAACCTGCCGTTGGGCGATGTTGCCATTGTTACAATGGTTTGTACCAACGGATCTTTTACTGTTTTTATTTTTCTGCTGAGCTCATCGTATGCAGAAGCATAATTATAAAATTCTTCGGGATTTCTGTAAGCCATAACGGTTAGTAAACTGTCGGCAAAAGGAACTGTGGGGTGACGGCTTAAAATAGACATGATATTTTCGGGAAAACGTTTGCATGTTTTTAAAAGCAACAGGTCTTTCGAATCGTTAATACCCGAATTATTTTTCAAAGCAAAATTTGCCAGCAAAATTTTTCCTATTTCCAGTTCATTATTTTCAATAACCGGCGTGATGGGCTGATGCAGAATTTCTTTGTGCATGGCTTCTTCAAATGCAGTGATCAGGTCGCCCAATAAAATTCCTTTTATTCTTTTAAACCTGTAATCATCAATAAAACCATTCAGCAAATCGTTGATGCCGCGCAGCCATCTGAACTTTTCGCTATCATCCATCAGCGTATCGTTTTCAATAAAAGCCTGCATGTTATCGATCCGCACATGCAAAAATTGTGTAAGCTGAAGATTGATATCCAAATCGCCGGTGGCGGTAAAAACCGTATCGGCAGGGCTGTTGAGATGAATAATGTTTTTTTGCGCATTATCGATATTATCGTGAAACAATTGGCGGTTAAGCGGCACTTTGGGCATATCGATACCCGACTGTGCATTAACAGCAAAAACAGTGATAAGGCATAAAATAACGAGGTATAGTTTCTTCATCATCAACAAATAAACACAAAAATAATGTCAATTCGTTTCAGAAATCAACAGCAGTTAACAATTACATAATATTTATAAACATGGGTTATGTAAAATTGTAAAGTTAATTTTGTGTAAACTTAATGTTACCATGGAAACAAAAGGCAAAAGAATTTTAATTGCTGATGATGAACCTGATATCTTAGAAATTGTAAGTTATAATCTTGGAAAAGAAGGATACGAAGTGTACACGGCCAAAGATGGTAACGAAGCTATTGAAAGGGCAAAACAATTAAATCCGGATTTAATTATTCTGGATGTGATGATGCCAAAGAAAACCGGAGTGGAAGTATGCAGCATCCTGCGTTCGCAATCGTTATTTCAGGAAACACTGATTATTTTTTTAACTGCATTGAATGATGAAGCATCGCACATTAAAGGATTTGAAACAGGTGCAGATGATTATGTAAGCAAACCCATCAGTCCGAAAGTTTTGGTAAGCCGTGTGAATGCTTTATTCAGAAGAATAAATAAAGATGAAGGGAAAACAGTTACTATCGGCAACATTACTATTGATCCGGTAAAATTTATGGTGGCCATTGATGGTAAAGATGCCGTGCTGGCAAAAAAAGAATTCGAATTATTATATCTGCTGGCATCAAAACCGGGCCGCGTTTTTTTACGCAACGAAATCTTATCGCAGGTATGGGGAACCGATGTAATTGTTGGCGACAGAACCATCGATGTCCATATTCGTAAAATACGCCAAAAGCTGGGTGTGGATTGCATTACAACGGTTAAGGGTGTTGGATATAAATTTGAGATTTAAATTGGGTCATGATAGATAGGTCATGGGTAATAGTTTATAACTTCAATATCTGCTATGCCCCATAAACCATGAACTATCACCTATCAACTAAACAATGTTAAAAACAAAAAATCTTTCACCGCAACAATTATCGGCATTAACTGCATTGTTTTTATCGGTACCGATAAGCATTGCTTTTTTTATTGTTGAAAAAGATTGGCTTTTTGGTGTTGGTGCATTGCTGATAACTTTTATCGGCAGTTATTATTTAATAAGGTTTGTGCTGGAATCGTTCATCTATCGAAAAATAAAACTCATTTATAAATTTATTTATCAAACAAAAGCCAATAAAAGAGAAGAGACTTATTACAAATATATTCTTCCGCAAAAAGGGATTGATGAAGTTAGGGAAGATGTAGAAAAATGGGCTGAACAAAGAAGTGCCGAAATTGAATTATTAAAACGTAACGAAGAATACCGCAAAGAGTTTTTGCAAAACTTAGCACACGAATTTAAAACGCCCATATTCGCTATTCAGGGTTATGTTGATACTTTATTAAACGGTGCCTTAGAAAACCCTGAAGTAAATAAAAAATTTCTCGAGAATACTGCACGCAATGTTGACCGCATGGTTAGTTTGGTGGAAGATCTGGATGAAATATCAAAATTAGAAAGAGGCGAACAACCGTTGTACAAAGAAAATTTTGTGATTCAGGATCTGATAAAAGATGTGTTCGAAACTTTATCGATCAAGTTGGCCAAACGACAAATAAAATGTTCAATTAAAAAAGGATGCGAAGCACCGATAACGGTTTTTGCCGACAAAGAAAAAATTCGTCAGGTATTAAATAATTTAATTGTCAACGCCAATAAATACGGCAAACAAAACGGAACCATTGTTGCCAGCATTTATAAAATGGATGGCGAAAATGTTTTGATTGAAATAAGTGATGATGGTATTGGTATTGCCGAAGAACACCTGTCCAGAATATTCGAACGGTTTTACAGAACCGATTCGGGCCGCAGCCGCAATGTGGGCGGAACAGGGCTAGGCTTAGCTATTTGCAAACATATTGTAGAAGCACATGGCCAAACCATTCATGTACGAAGTAAATTAGAAGTGGGTACCACAGTTGGTTTTACTTTGCGGGCAAGAAAAGAATAAAAAATTACAACGAGGTAACCTCTCAATATTTCACAACCGTACCAACAGCAATACCCGCAAATTTTGATATCAACTTCCTGCACAAAGAAGAACCCGGATCAGATTTTATTTTTTATATAAAATTTTTTTAGAAGATTGTATTTTATAAAGTAGCGGATAAACAAAAGCCCCTATAAAAATAAGGGCCGGCTGCATGAGAAAATCTACTTTACAAACTATTTGCTATTACCAAAACACCGGTGCAAATATCTGAGCGATATATTAACACAACATGAACGCTGTGCAATCAAACTGTTAATTAAATGAATTAAAATCATAATCAATAAACGGCAGCAATTACTTTGGTAATTTAATCCTGATAACATCGCTCAAGATTTATTATAACAATTCTGAAACAACTTAATATTAATTAATTATTAATTTAACGTTAATTAATTGGCTTACGAACCATACCTTTACTTTTGTTCAAAATTTTTAAATATGGGTATTAATACCATCGGCAGAATATTTATGCCAAAGAATAAAGTTTTCTACGAATTATTTGAGCAGGTTGCAGAAACGGTTGAAGAAATGGGTTTAATTATGAAGAAAATTGTTGCCGAACCCGAGCACAATAAAAGACTTCCGCTAACCAAACAAATCGAGGACCTGGAACACAAAAACGACGATCATACCCACAGAATTTTTACCGAACTGGGCAGAAATTTTATAACTCCTTTTGACAGGGAAGACATTCATTACCTCGCCACTTCATTGGATGATATTGCCGATTTGATTTATGCATCATCTAAAAAAATGAATTTCTATCATGTTAATCCAAACGATAGCGGTATTCAGAAGATGGCCGATTTAATTGCACAGGGCTGCAGCGAAATTAAAATAGCTGTCTATGGCTTACGCGATATGAAGGACCTGCGTAAAATGACTGAAGCCTTGGTTAAAGTAAACAGTATCGAAAACCAGGCCGATGATGTGTTTGACATGAGTATTGAATTACTGTTTCAAACCGAAAATGATTTTAAAGAAGTGATCAAGAAAAGAGAAATTTATCAGGCAATGGAAATTGCAACCGATAAATGCGAAGATGCGGCCAATGTAATTGAATCAATTATTATCAAATATGCATAAGAGCTGTTGATGAGTTTGGTTTTTTATTCTATCATTCCCATATACCAATTATGTTTTTATTAATTACAATTGTTGTTCTTGCTTTAATCTTCGATTTTATTAACGGTTTTCACGATGCAGCCAATTCTATTGCCACAATAGTATCAACAAAAGTATTAACTCCTTTTCAGGCTGTTTTATGGGCTGCCTTTTTTAATTTCGTTGCCTTTTTTATTTTTCGTGAACATAAAGTTGCCAATACAATCGCAAAAATTATCAGCGAAAATGTTATTAATTTTCAGGTATTGATGGCAGCCACATGCGCAGCTATTTCGTGGAACCTGATTACGTGGTATTATGGTATTCCGTCAAGCTCATCACATACACTTATCGGCGGATTAGCCGGCGCAGCCATTGCTTCGGGTGGCGGCTTAAGCAGTGTTAACAGCAGCCCGATTATTACTGCACTTACATTTATGATTCTGTCTCCGATCATTGGTTTAATATTAGGTTTTATTATTACGGTTATTACTGTTCATCTGGCAAAAAAATCAAGACCGGCTAAAGCAGAAAGCTGGTTTAAAAAATTGCAATTAATATCGTCGGGTGCATTAAGTCTTGCACATGGCGGCGGCGACTCACAAAAAACTATGGGATTAATACTTACAGCAATTTGGTATTATCATAAAATGAACGACGGCAATATTCACAGCATACACGATTTTCCAATGCCCGGATGGTTACCACTAGCATGTTATAGTGCTATTGCATTTGGAACAATGGCCGGCGGATGGCGCATTGTAAAAACAATGGGTACTAAAATTACTAAGGTAACACCGTTAGAAGGTTTTTGTGCCGAAAGTGCCGGTGCTGTTACGGTTTTTTTAACCATAATTTTCGGTATCCCGGTTAGTACCACACATACCATTACCGGTTCTATTATTGGTGTTGGTGCAACCAAACGTTTAAGTGCCGTACGTTGGGGAGTAACCGTAAACCTGCTATGGGCCTGGATTTTAACTATTCCTGTTTCTGCATTGCTTGCGGCAACTTTTTATTTTATTATAAAATTATTTTTCTGAGGATAAGATAATATCTGAAATTCATTGCACTCTTCTGCTTAATTACTTACTTTGCTGCATAAGTTAGTTTCTATGAAAAAAATTTTAGTAACCGGCGGATGCGGATACATCGGCTCTCACACAATTGTTGATTTGATTGAAAACGGATTTGAAGTAATTTCTATCGACGATAATTCGCGTTCTACCAATTACGGATTGCATGGTATTGAAAAGATTACCGGCAAAAAGGTAAAGAATTATAAAGTTGATCTGAAAAATTTTGATGAAACACAAGCCGTATTTCAGGAAAATACAGATATCATTGGCGTGATTCATTTTGCTGCATACAAAGCCGTTGGCGAATCGGTTCAACAGCCATTAATGTATTTCGAAAATAATTTATTCTCGCTTATCAATTTATTGAGATGTGTAAAAGAATTTAATGTTCCGCATTTTGTTTTTTCTTCCTCATGCACCGTTTACGGTAATCCTGATGCTATTCCGGTTACCGAATCATCGCCGATCAAAAAAGCCGAAAGCCCTTATGGCGCTACAAAACAAATGGGCGAAGTGATGTTGCAGGATTTCTCTAAAACCGAAAATGTATCAACTATTTTATTAAGGTATTTTAATCCGGTGGGTGCACATCATTCTGCATTGATCGGCGAACTGCCATTGGGCAAACCCATGAATTTGGTTCCTGCCATCACACAAACAGCCATTGGTAAAATACCTAAGATGTTTGTTTGGGGAACAGATTATCCAACAAGAGACGGCAGTTGCATCCGCGATTATATTCATGTTTGCGATATTGCACATGCACATACTTTGGCACTGGAATATCTCATCAATCAAAAAAATAAAACCAAATGCGATGTGTTTAATTTGGGAACAGGCGATGGTGTTACCGTTCTCGAAGCCATCAAAATGTTTGAAGAAGTAAGCGGTGTAAAATTAAATTACGAATTAGGGCCGCGCCGCGATGGCGATGTTATTGCTATCTATGCCAACAACAATTTAGCTGTAACCGAATTGGGCTGGAAAATAAAGTATGGTTTAAAAGAAATGATGGATACTGCATGGAAATGGGAACTTCGTATTAAACAGGAAGAATCTTTGATGACGCAAAAGGCAGAACTCAATTAATTATTAGTCGGGAGTAAGAAATATTATTTAATGTTTTCGTACTCCGGACTTCCGACTATAGACTTCGGACTAATTCTGATTTGCCATCTTAGCACTGTTTTCTGCCATCTGTAATGCTTCAATAAATTCTTCAATATCACCGTTGATAACGGCATCTAAATTATACGATGTTAATCCAATGCGATGGTCTGTAACCCTTCCCTGTGGCCAGTTGTAGGTTCTTATCTTCGCACTTCTGTCGCCGGTACTTACCAATGTTTTTCTTTGCCGTGCAATTTCTTCTTCTTGCTTGCGAACCTGTTCTTCATATAATTTGGTACGCAACATCTGCATCGCTTTTTCTCTGTTGCCTAATTGCGAACGTTCGGTCTGGCACATCACCACCACACCTGTTGGCACGTGTGTTAAAAAAACTTTCGTTTCAACTTTATTTACATTTTGACCGCCGGCACCACCGCTTCTTGCCGTTTCCATTTTCACATCGCTTTCTTTCAATTCAAAATCAACTTCATCGGCTTCGGGCATCACTGCAACTGTTGCTGCAGAAGTATGTACACGCCCCTGCGTTTCTGTATTGGGTACACGTTGCACACGATGTACGCCGCTTTCGAATTTTAATGTGCCGTAAACATCTTCTCCGGTTACTTCAAGTATCACTTCTTTATAACCGCCAACAGTGCCTTCGCTTTCACTAACTATGGCAGTCTTCCATCCTTTCTTGCTGCAATAACGCAGGTACATGCCCAACAGATCGCCTGCAAATAAACTTGCTTCATCGCCGCCGGTGCCTGCCCGAATTTCGAGGATGGCATTTTTATCATCCTGCGGATCTTTGGGAATTAATAATTTGGTTAAATATTTTTCTAATGAGTTTTTGCGTTCTTCGAGATCGGGCAATTCCATTTTTGCCAGCTCTTTCATTTCATCATCGTTGCTGTTCAGGTTTTCTTTTACAAATTCATAATCGGCCAGTACTTTTTTATATTCTTCATAAGGCTGCACGATCTTTTCGAGCGACCGGTATTCTTTGCTGAATTTGCTGAACTCTTTCTGGTTATTAATAATTTCAGGATTGGTGAGTGCAACACCCACCTGTTCAAACCTTGCTTGTATAGCATCTAACTTATCTAACATAACACATTTTTCGGATGGCAAAAGTAATGTTTTGTACCGGATGAAAACAAAGAAAGAATGATGTAGCGAACACCGTTACTGCTATCGGGCTGCGGTTGCGTCGCACTCTTGTACGCTTTGTACTTTACCAAACTTTTATTCAAGCAAAGAATTAACCACCAACTCTCGAACAAACAAAAAGAGTTTTGAAGAAAAAATTATTTTATTACATAATATCTTTTGTTTCTTTTGGCACAGCCCTGCTGCCTTTGTATAATTCGTATTCCAATAAACGGCAATCGATGGTGCTGGTATAAAATTCTATTCTGCGTTTTGCTTTTAATCCAATTTTTTTTGCAAGGTCTAAGTTGCCTGTAAATACATAGCCAAAATAACCGCCGCATTTCTGTTTCATAAAATCACCAATTTTTGCATAAGTAATTTCTAATGCAGCCACATCACCCAAACGTTCACCGTATTCTGGATTCACAAACATAATTCCATTTACATTCTGCGGAACTTCTGTCAATGCAAAATCACAAACTTTAAATTCAATCATATTGGCAACACCTGCGGCTTCTGCATTTTTCTTTGCATTCGCAACAGCTTTATCGCTGTAATCGGTTGCAATGATTTTTAATTGCGGTACTTTAATAATTTGTTTTTGCAACAATTCTTTTTCTTTTAAATAAACCGATTCGTCATAACCTTTTACGTGCATAAAAGCATAATTGTTTCTGAATAATCCGGGTCGTTTATTAATTGCAATTAATGCAGCTTCGATGGCAACAGTACCAGAGCCGCACATAGGATTTATAAAAGGTGAAACTTTATCCCACCGCGTTGCATAAATTGTTGCAGCAGCCAAAGCTTCGAGCATGGGCGCCAATCCGGGAATTTTTCTGTAGCCATGTCGTGCCAGCGAATCGCCCGATGTATCGATAAATATTTCTGCATCATCATTCTTCCAGAATAAATGAATAACGGTGCCTGTTAATTCCGAACCGGTCGAAGGGCGTGTATTTCTTTTTTCACGAAGCCTGTCAACAATCGCATCTTTTACACGCAGGTTGGCAAACATGCTGTTATTGATGGTTTCATTATGTACATTGCTTGTTACAGAAAAATATCCCGGCTCGGGTAAAATATTTTCCCATGCAAAACTAACAAGATTTTTATAAATATCATCGGCATGATGCGCTTCAAATTTTTTAAGACTGTATAAAACCTGACTGGCGCAACGTAGGTTGAGATTGAGTCTGATACAATCGTTCACAGAAGCAAACAATCGTACACCTGTTACAAAACTTTCTTCAATTGTAAAACCAAGTTCTTTTACTTCCTGTTCTAAATAGGGCGCAATGCGTTTATGGCAGGTAATGATAACACTTGATGGAGTGGTATAAATATTCATATCGACGATAAAGATAAAAGCTTAACGGATGATATTGCCGTAAATAAAATTTCGGGCATTGCATTAATAACTATTTTTCTTGTACAAACAGCAGCCAAATCGTTATTATATTAATTGCTATCTTTATTATTCATTATAACCGCATGGATCAGCCTATAGAATTATTACGAAAAGAAAAACAATTTCTTGCCGACAAGTTTGGCGTAGAAGAGTTGGCTGTATTTGGTTCTGTTGCACGTGGCAATGAAACTGCCGATAGCGATATTGATATTCTTGTTCTGTTTAAAAATAAAACCTTAAAAAATTATATTGCATTAACAGAGTACCTGCAATCGGTTTTGCAACGAAAAGTAGATTTAGTAACCAAGCATAAATTTCTTTCGCAACGTTTCTCAAATACAATCAATAAAGACATCATCTATGTTTAAGCAGGATGCTATTTTAAAATTAGAATTATGTCTTGATCATTTACTTGCCATCGATAAGTATTTCGGTTATATTAAGAATGCAGAAGATCTTTTTATCTTGAATGATGGCGTTTATTACGATGCAGTGCTGATGCGGCTACAGGCTTTAAGTGAAACATTGAAAAACTTAAACAGGAAGCATCCTCAAGTTATCGAATCATTACAATATGCGAGTATAGGAGATTTAATTAAGTTCAGAGATTTGGTTTCGCATCATTATGAAAAATTGGAGTACGAAATTATTTATAACATTTGTGCCGTTGACCTTCCTAAACTTAAAAAATCTATTACCGAAATACTAAAGAAAATATAATCATGGAAAAATTTATACAATTCGGAGAAAAAGTTGAAGGCTATGATATTCCTGTATTAAATGAAAGAGAAGTACGGGCTGCAGCAGGAATATTATTTTTATGGATGTACACTTCTTTGATGCTGATACTTTTTAAAGGAAATTTTATTCCGATAAAATATGGCATCATTGTTTTTTTGACAGATTTTTTAATCCGTGTTTTTATTAATCCAAAATATGCTCCCACCTTAATTCTCGGCCGTTTGATTGTTAGAAATCAAACACCCGAATATGTTGGCGCCAAACAAAAAAAGTTTGCATGGGTGATTGGCGTAGTATTGGCAGCCATCATGTTTTTCTTTTTCATTTTTGTAAATGCGTACAGTCCCATAACAGGTATCATCTGTTTAATTTGTTTGATATTCCTTTTTTTCGAATCGGTGTTTGGAATTTGTTTGGGATGTAAATTTTATTCGTTGTTTTATAAAGAGAAAGCGCAATACTGTCCGGGCGAAATTTGTGATGCCAGATCAAGACAGGAAATTCAAAAAATAACTTTAATTCAGATACTTATTGTGCTTGCGTTTATAGGATTTATTTTTTTGATCGCCTTTTTATTTAATGATCATCTTAGTAAAACACCTTACGATTTGTTTGGAATTAATAGTTCTGAGAAAGTTAAATAAATAATCGCCGCCCTTTTTAAAAACACCCTTCCTCCATTCAACCGCAAAAACAATCACACTCTTGCAGGTTTTTGCTAACTTGGCTTTTTGAATTTTTGCTGAATAAAGTATCCAACCGTACAAGTGTGCGACGCAACGAAGTTCAATAGCATTTCAACAGT
>DATAMD010000140.1:0-4396 GCA_036260755.1 Chitinophagaceae bacterium
GCACCATATAATGCATAATGTTTTACACATGCCATGATGGTATTATTTTTTGAAAGATCATCACCCTGATAACCTTTCACCATTGCTTTTGCAATTTGCGAACCGAGAAATGCATCTTCGCCGCTGCCTTCTGCAATGCGCCCCCAGCGTGGATCACGGGCAATATCAACCATTGGAGAGAATGTCCAGCAAATACCATCGGCACTTGCTTCGGTGGCTGCAATGCGTGCAGTTTTCTCAATCAATTTCATATCCCATGAAGCAGACAATCCCAATGGAATCGGGAACTCTGTTTGATAACCGTGAATAACATCCATTCCAAAAATCAACGGAATTTTTAACCGGCTTTCTTCAACAGCAACTTTTTGTACCGCTTTAATTTTTGCAACAGATTTTATATTAAATAAGCCGCCAACTTTTCCTTCGCGGATTTTTACGCCGATGTCGGAATTAGATGCTTGCCCGGTAGTAATATCGCCTGCACCGGGTAAATTAAGCTGACCGAGTTTTTCATCCAATGTCATTTTGCTCATTAGATTATTTACAAATACATTCATCTTTACATTTGTTGTTTGTGCATTTGCATTAACAACAAATAAAATTGAAATTACTGTGATGATGTTTCTGAAAAGTTTCATAGCTGATCGTTTTGTTATTCTGATTTAATAGTTTTTATTTTTGATGATACGCCATTTTCATTAATGGCTTCGATACTGAAATAATAAGTTTGATTTTTATCCATTGCTTTAAACCAATATTCGTTTGCATCATACACCATGATACAATTATATAATTTATCCGGAGCAGTGCCATAATAAATATTGTATGCAAAAGCATCATTTGATGGCGCCCATCTTATCCATGCACTGCGTTTATCTTTTTCTGTACGCAATACTATAAAGTTCTTTACCTCATTGGGTTTTAAGCCATTACCGTTGCCAAACACCCGCAATCCGCTGACGGCAAGTTTGCCGGTTGGCATGTGAATATTTTCGAGTTTTATAAACCTTGCCTGCACCGGTTTTTCTAATTCAACATATTCGTGCGGCACATCGGTTTTGTTATTGCTTTTATCAATCAAAACATTCCATATTTTTTCATCAACAGAATAAAACATTTTGTATTGATGATAAATATTGGTTTGTTTTCCTAAAAATCCGGCATCCTGATCGGCATAATTAATTTGAATGGCATTAACTGTTGAAACATTTCCCAAATCAGTTTCAATCCATTCTCCTTTATCTGCTGTTGCAGCACTCCAGTATGTTTTTATATTTTCATCAACAGCATTGTTTGCATAATAACTTCCTAATGTTGATGAAACCGTAACAGGTTTTTTATAGTTCAATAAATTCCAATCGGGCCGTAACGATCCATCGGGCGATTTGCCCGGAAGATAATGCGGATAATCGCCAAATGAAGTATTACAAAACATTACATCATCTTTATCGAAGCCCGCAGGCCAAATACCGATCCTTCTTTCAAAATTATTTTTTACACAAATTCCAATCGTACTAATATGCCAATAATTATTTTGATTATCTGTAAATGTTGCACCGTGTCCGGCACCTCTTGCAAAACCACCAAGCTTCATTGATAAAGGATCTGATTGCGGTTTAAAAAAACTACCGATAGGCTTGTCTCCAACAACAACGCCATCGGCATAACCGCTCATCTCTGTTCCGGGTGCGCCGTATTGCAAATAATATTTGCCGTTATGTTTTGTCATCCACGAACCTTCAATAAAAGGATCAAGAAAAGTATTATCCATATTCTCTCCAAACCGTTGCCAGCCGTACCTTTCAGGCTCCAGCAAATAAGTTTCAATTCTTGTACCGATTGGTTTAAAATTTTTTCTGTTCAATTCAATTCCATACAAAGGATAACGATTGCTGCTTCCGTTGTACATGTATAATTTGCCATCATCATCGGTAAAAAAAGCAGGATCCCATCCGCCGATTTCAAAACTATCAACCAATGGTTTCCATTGGTTTTCTTTTGGATTGGTACTCATCCAAATCGTAAAATTTTTTGTGTAGGTTGAACCAAATACGATCATCGTATCACCAACAATTCCAACAGCAGGTGCACATAATTCGTCATAACCTTCATTCCACGGACGTAAAAATTTTCGAGAAATAAATTTCCAGTTCAGCATATCATGGCTCCACCAATAACCCCATTGATTGGTAGAAAATAAATAATAATCATTTTTATAATTAACAATTACCGGATCGGCTGTTGCACGATGTTTACCCCATTCGGTAAAATTTGGAACAGGCGTATATCCGTAATCTATGTTGATTGGATTGCAATAAGTTTTTTGTTGTGACTGAGCATTAAAATAAATAATTGAAAAACAACAAAGCAAAAAAGTAAAACCGGTTTTCATGTTATGATATTTAATAAAATTATTTTTCTACTGAAAGAGTTTTTTTAATTGAGTTGGATCGTCCGCCCATGCCTGATGAATTCTGTGCTCTGCAATATGCTTCTGCAAAAGGTTTATCTGCTTCATAACCCCTCACTTTAGAAAGTGTTTCATACATGCCATACCATTGTGATGGATGTTGAGATTGATGCTGATACAACGCTTTCTTTTTTATTTCCATCACAGCAGATATATCTATATACTCTGTTGGTATAAATCCAAAAGTTTTTGTGTGCGGTTCATTAATTGTTTCATAGAAAAAGAGAGAAAAAGAAAATCTTTTATCCTGAAAAACTTTCCATGCAAGAAGTCCGGTTGCCTGATGATCGGAGTGAACATCAAGCGGCCAAGGTGCCAAAACAATTGCAGGATTCCATTTCAATAATATTTCTGTAAGCTTTGATGAACTTGCCGAATCAAATGCCAATGAAGCATCAATTGCACCAAAAAATTCAACATTTGCTTTAAGAACAGATGCAGCATTATATGCTTCAGCGGTTCTGATGGCACGAGCTTCTTCTCTTGATTTTCCGCCAATACCAAGTTCTCCGCCCGTCATAGTTAGAATTATCACTTTATCGCCTGCTGCAATTGAATTTGCAATTAGACCGCCGCAAGATGCTTCTGCATCATCGGGGTGCGGTGTTATAACAACAATGGTTTTTTGCGCAAAACAATTTATGCATATTAAAAGAAAGCATACAGCAATACATAAAAAATATTTAGGCTTCATTTGTTGCAAATTATCTTCAGTAAAAAATATTTTATTACTACGCTTTTTATACAGGCTGTTGTTTTTTATGGCATCGCCTGTTGCCACGCTCGTTTCACAGTTCCTCATTCATGGCAACACAATCCGGAAAATATTACACACTTCAACATTATTAACTTTATTCAACTTTTTATTTTATCAGTGGTTCAAAAAATATTCGAACCCAAGTTTCTTCAATCCATTTTGCACATCGGGTATTTGCATAAATAATTTCCACAACAAACCTGTCCTGTAATTTTCAATCATCACAATTTCGGGGCCCTGATCTATTGCCAGGTATGATTTTGCATACCAGTTTTTTGTTTCATTAAATGCATCAACAAAACCATATTCGCCCCAAATCTTATCACCCAGATCAAAATAGAAATGTTTCAATGCTTTTATTGAAAGCTCCGGTGCATAAGGCATTGCAGAGATAGCAGCCGTTGGAGAAATTGTTCCAAAGTCGTTGGTTGGCGAATGTGCATTATAGCCATCGTAAGTATCGCTGGCAGTTAATCCCCAACAATTTTCGCCGTAACCTTTAAACTTTTTTGGATTATCGATGCAATACGAATAATTAATTAATGTGTGGTTTTTATTTTGCAACCAATAATCGGCGTACTCATCTTTTAATCCATGCGGATCTAATCCGAGAAAAGAATAATGCGAAAAAAATAATGGCCCGCCGTAATCGAAGCCCAATGGCAAAGTATAACCGTAAAATGTTTTCCCGTTTTTAAAAAAACTTCCGCTTGCCCAACCTTTATGATACACCGAGCTGTTAACAGCATAACGTTGTGCCGATGCAGCAAGTACATAAGTTATTAAACATTCATTAAAACCATGTATCGGAAAATTCATGGCCCATCCGTTATTGGGACTCCAGTGCCAGTACAAAACATCTTCGTTTTTTGTAAACCAATTCCATTCAATATCATCCCACATCCAATTAATTCTGTTGCGCAATTCATTTTCAACAAAATTATTTTGCGAAAAATATTGACGGGCACATAATAATCCTTCAAACAAATAAGATGTTTCAACCAAATCGGCACCATCATCTTTTCTACCGAAAGGAATTGTTTTTCCTGTTGCTCCATTCATCCAATGCGGAAACACACCGTGGTACGAATTTGCTTTTAATAAAAAGTTTACCATCTTAAGCAAATGCTTCGCAGCAGTATCTCTTTTTATCCATCCGCGATTGGTTG
>DATAMD010000112.1:0-2207 GCA_036260755.1 Chitinophagaceae bacterium
AGTAGTTGGTGTTGAAGCCGCCAGTTTATATAATCATATCCGCAGCAAAAGCGAATTACTGCATTTAATTTGTTTTGATGTTGCCAACCGTTACACGGTGATGATGGATGAAGTGGAAGCAGAAAAAAACAGCAGCTTACAAAAGATAGAAAAATTATTGCGCTTTTTAATTGGTGGTATGATAAACAATTTTGAGGAAGTGTATGTTAGCGACCGCGAATGGAAATATTTAGCCGAACCTTACCTTTCTAATTTTCAGGCGCAGCGCCGTGCTTACCGCAAACGTTTTGCGAATATTATTGAAGATGGCATTAAGAAAAAAGAAATTAAAAAAATAGATGCTACAACGGCCGTGTTAATTATGTTGCACGCCATCAGCGGCATCGAAAGCTGGCACCGCAGCAAACAAAAAATCAACGGTAAAGAATTAGAAGAAAATATGATTACAATTTTGGTTGGCGGATTAAAAAAATAGTTTCTATTTTTTTAAATACGGCTCTATAATTTTTTGCCAGATGGCATATCCTTTTGCATTCATGTGCAAATTATCTTCAACAAAAATTTCTTGTTTAATACTGCCGTCAGCATTCAGCATCGCATCAAATACATTAATGAATTTTGCATTTTTTTGTGCGGCAATAAAATCTTTGATCAATTGATTTGATTGTTTAACCGTTTCCAAAAATTTAATACGGCTCGGGCTTGGTTTGATTGAAACAAAATCTATTTCAACATTTTTAAGTTTTGAGCGGATAAGAAAAAATAATTGCCGGTAGCGTTTTAAAACTATTTGGGCAGTAATGGTATCGGACGATGCAATATCGTTTTCACCGCAATAAATTATTATTTGTTTGGGTTGATACGAAAAAATAATTTCATCGGCATAGCGTATCACATCAGGCAAAGTTGATCCGCCAAAACCACGGTTAATTATTTTATGCGATGGAAAATATTGCTGCACATCAGTCCATTTTCTGAAAGATGAACTTCCTTCAAATAAAATTTGATGTTTTGCCGGAAACGTAGCGTTGTCGAGCTTTTTAAAGGCATCAATTTCATCTTTAAATGACTGTGCAAAAACATTTACCGATAATAATGATGCAACCAAAAACGATGCAACAGTAAATAATTTTTTCTTCATAAAATAAATTAATGAAATAAAAATACAGTTTATAAAAGGAAGAATTGTTTTGATTATTTTAAATGGCTTCACGGCTTCTTCTTAATTTGTAACTTGCTTTTAATTAATAATTTTTCAATCTAAAAAAATGCCCGACAAATTAATTGCAAATAAAGTTGTTGAACAAATGTTGTTGAACGATCATTTCTCAAAACACATGGGCATGGAATTGCTAAAAGTAAAAGACGGTTATAGTAAAATTAAAATGGTTGTTACCAAACAAATGCTCAATGCGTTTGGTATTGCACATGGCGGTGCAACTTTTTCGCTGGCCGACAGTGCATTTGCGTATGCCTGCAATTTTGATGGAAAAGTTACGGTGGCTTTAGATCTCTCTGTTTCGTATCCAAAAGCCGCCAAAGAAAATGATGTTTTAATTGCCGAAGCCAAACAAATAAATACAACCAACCACACGGCATTATATCTTATCGAAGTTAAAAACCAGCACAACCAATTAGTTGCTTTATTAAAAGGCACTTGTTATAAAACCGAAAAGAATTTAATATAAAATTTTTTTGTTACCGGCTTTATCTTTTCATGGCATCGCCTGTTGCCATAGTTTATCCCGATACATCGGGACTCGTTTCAAAGTTCCGGTTTCATGGCAGCAAGTAAAACACAACAATCATCTCTAAAACAATTTACTTCACGTTTTAAAGTATCTTCGCAAACATTCAAATTAAAACGTGTCAGAAAAAAACAACTTCATAGATTATATCCGCATTTTTTGCAGAAGCGGGCATGGCGGTGCAGGTTCCACTCATTTCATGCGCAGTAAATTAACTGCAAAAGGTGGCCCTGATGGCGGCGATGGCGGTCGCGGCGGTCATATTATTTTAAAAGGCAATGCACAATTATGGACATTATTGCATTTACGTTATTTTAAAAATGTTTTGGCCGATGATGGTGAAGCAGGAAGCAAAAATAATTGCACCGGCCACGATGGAAAAGATATTATTATTGAAGTTCCGTTGGGCACCATTGCAAAAGATGAAGAAACCGGAAAAATTGAAGCAGAGATTTTAGA
>DATAMD010000125.1:0-1663 GCA_036260755.1 Chitinophagaceae bacterium
TGAAATTTTGTCAATCGTTTATGAGCGAACTGCAACGCCATATTGGTGCATCAACCGATGTTCCTGCCGGCGATATTGGTGTTGGCGGCAGAGAGATCGGTTATTTATTTGGTCAATATAAACGCATCAGAAATGAGTTTACCGGAGTACTAACCGGCAAAAGTTTAGAATGGGGCGGAAGCCTTATCCGGCCTGAAGCTACAGGATATGGCTGCTCGTATTTTGCACAAAATATGTTAGAAACACGAAACGATACCATTAAAGGAAAAACTATTGTCATTTCGGGCTCGGGTAATGTGGCGCAATATGCCTGCGAAAAAATAACACAATTAGGCGGCAAAGTTCTTACACTAAGTGATTCGGGCGGATATATCTATGATAAGGATGGAATTGATGCCGAAAAATTAGCATTCATCATGGAATTAAAAAATGTAAAAAGAGGGCGAATCAGCGAATATGCCGAAAAATACAAATGCGAATATGTTGAAGGCAAAACACCCTGGCATGTGAAATGCGAAATTGCAATGCCTTGCGCAACACAAAATGAATTGAATTATGAAGATGCTGTTGCATTGGTTAACAACGGTTGTGTCTGCGTTTCGGAAGGAGCCAATATGCCAAGTACACCGGCGGCTGTAGAATATTTTATTGAAGAAAAAATTTTATATGCACCGGGCAAAGCATCTAATGCCGGAGGTGTTGCAACATCGGGATTAGAAATGGCACAAAACAGTATGCGAATGAATTGGACGAGAGATCATGTTGACACTGAATTAAAAAGTATTATGAAAAATATTCATGAAACATGCGTTAAACATGGTAAAGATAAAGACGGTTATATTAATTATGTACGCGGTGCCAATATCGGCGGATTTGTAAAAGTAGCAGAAGCCATGCTGGCACAGGGATTGGTTTAAATTTTATGGCTGATACTAACTGATGAGGCTGCAATTAATTTGCAGCCTCTTTTATTTTTATACCGAATAACAAAATTATTTCTGCAGCAAAAAATTATATTAAATTTTTTTCGAGGAATTGATTGATAAATTTCGGGAATGCCAGCTGTTTTAATTTTTTTACAGGTTGCCATTGATAATGCTGC
The DNA here is from genome assembly GCA_036260755.1 of Chitinophagaceae bacterium. Classification (GTDB taxonomy): domain Bacteria; phylum Bacteroidota; class Bacteroidia; order Chitinophagales; family Chitinophagaceae; genus CAIQDX01. The sequence continues at coordinate 1,103 of DATAMD010000125.1, forward strand.
AATGATGAAGGAATTTTTTTCAGCTTTATTTTTATGAACTGCCCCGTAATTTTTTGATGTGTGAGTTGCTGAGAAAAAATTGTTGAGATACCTGCCACAGTTGCATTGCGAACAGCAAACTGCTCTTTCAACCATTGATGAATCAGTTCTTCATCCCATTTTATTTGATCGGCCGGTTCTACTAAATAAAATTCAAATAAATTTTCCCAGATATCTTTTTGATTTCGTTTGTGCACTAATATTTTATTATCATGTTCCATCAAAAAATAATAAAACCACCGGTGTTTTTTTTGCAATACTTTCTCTTTAAAAGGCAACAGGTTTACTTTTCCTTCTTTGAAAGCCATACAATTTTTTTGAAGAACACAACTGCTGCATGTTGGTGCCGCAGGTTTGCAAACTGTTGCACCAAAATCCATGATCGCCTGATTATATATGCCTGCCTGCTTTTTATCTAAAACTTCGTTGGCTAATCTTGTAAATTCTTTTTTTCCTTTAATACTGTCGATTGCTGTTTCAATTCCAAACACACGCGACAAAACACGAAACACATTTCCATCA
>DATAMD010000147.1:0-2673 GCA_036260755.1 Chitinophagaceae bacterium
AGGATTGATGTACTACATTTCTTCGCAAACAGATTTTAATTCTTTTTATCCGGTTATTTTAGTTTATATGATTTTATATATGCCAACATTGGCATTGGTAAATGCTATTTCATTCAAGCAAATGAATAATCCCGAAAAAGAATTTTCTTTTATTCGTGTTTGGGGAACACTTGGCTGGATTGCAGCCGGCTTAATTATTGGCTGGCTTGCGTTTGAGCAAAGCGGCTCTTTGGTAAATACCTTTAAAATAAGTGCTGCTGTTTCGCTGCTGCTGGGTTTATTTAGTTTTACATTACCCAACACACCGCCCGGAAATACGTCGAAGAAAATTTCGATTGCAGAGATCATTGGATTGGACGCATTGAAATTATTGAAGGATAAAAATTTTCTGGTTTTCTTTTTATCATCATTATTGATTTGTATTCCGCTGGCATTTTATTATCAGGAAACAAACTTGTTTTTGAATGAAACAAAAATGAGCGGTGCTGCGGCAAAAATGAGCATGGGGCAAATGAGCGAAACAATTTTTTTGTTTCTGATGCCTTTATTTTTTGCAAGATTAGGTGTAAAGAAAATGTTGCTGGTTGGAATGATTGCATGGATGATACGCTATGTTTTATTTGCTTACGGTAATATTGACGACAGCATTGGATTTTTATATCTCGGCATCATTCTTCATGGCGTTTGTTACGATTTCTTTTTTGTTACCGGGCAAATTTATACCGATGAAAAAGCAGGCGCAGCCATACGTTCATCGGCACAGGGCATGATAACTTTAGCCACTTACGGTGTTGGTATGTTAATTGGTTTTTGGTTTGCAGGTATGATAACCGATCATTATAAAACTGTTGACGGGCATGCATGGAAAAGCATTTGGTTAATTCCCGCAGGCATTTCGGCTGCGATGGTTTTATTGTTCTCATTACTTTTTAAAGACAATAAAAAAATCGGCAAATAAAATTTTTTATGAAAAAAATTATAATATCTCATTCAAGACGGACAGCAATAAAAAATATTGCATTAAGTGTAGTTGGCATTGCTGCATCAAGAAATTTTGCAATGGCTTCGTCTGAAAAAAATTATTCAGCAACATTAAAAGGAAATATTAATCATTCTGTTTCGCGATGGACATTCGGTTATCTTTCTTTGGATGAATTATGTATTGCCGTAAAAGAAATTGGATTTAATGCCATTGATCTTACCGGTCCCAAAGAATGGCCAACCATGCAAAAGCACGGTGTGTACAGCTCTATGTGTTACACTGCCGGTGATAATAATTTAAATAAAGGATTAAATAATCCAATCTATCATCAGAAATTAATTGATGAGTATCTCGAAGTAATACCTATTATGGCAAAAGCGGGATATAAAAATTTAATTTGTTTTACCGGAAAACGTGAAGGCATGGATGACGAAACCGGAATGAAAAATTGTACCGATGCTTTAAAAAAGATTTTACCTGTTGCAGAAAAAAACGGCGTTACCATGGTAATGGAATTATTGAACAGCAAGATCGATCACAAAGATTATATGTGCGATCATGTTGAGTGGGGGGGCAGAATTATGTAAACGCATCGGTTCAGAAAATTTTAAATTATTGTTCGATATCTATCACATGCAAATTCAGGAAGGCGATATTATCCGCAACATCAAAGATTATCATCAGTACATCGCACATTATCACACCGGCGGCGTTCCCGGAAGGCACGAAATAAACAACACACAGGAATTAAATTATACCGCAGTAATGAAAGCAATTGCTGCAACGGGTTATAAAGGATATGTTGCCCAGGAATTTATGCCAACATACACAAATAAATTAGATTCATTAAAAGAAGCAATCAGTATTTGTGATGTGTGATGAAGAAATAAAAAGTTAATTGTAAAAATGTTTATTTCTCATATTTAAGCTTTTACATTTTTACTTTTCGCTTGTTGAATAATGAACCGAACGTACAAGAGTGCGACGCAACGAAAGTTGAATAGCAAACAAAAAGTTTGTAACAAAATAATAAACCTAACAAATAACATGGCAAACCAAACCTATGATGCAATTGTAATTGGCTCGGGAATCAGTGGCGGCTGGGCCGCGAAAGAACTTACCGAAAAAGGATTAAAAGTTATTATGCTCGAACGCGGAAGAAACATAGAGCATATAAAAGATTATGTAAACGCAACTAAAGAAGCATGGGATTATCCGCATCGCGGACGCCGCACTCAGGAAATGATTAAAGAATATCCTGTTTTAAAAAGAGATTATCCTTTAAACGAAACCAATTTAGATTTTTGGGCAAAAGATTCTGAATGTCCGTACACCGAAGTAAAACGTTTCGATTGGTTTCGGGGTTATCATGTTGGCGGTCGTTCTTTAACATGGGGCCGGCAAAGTTATCGATGGAGCGATTTGTATTTTGAAGAAAATGCAAAACAAGGTATTGCCGTTGATTGGCCTGTTCGGTATAAAGAATTAGAACAATGGTACGATTATGTTGAAAAATTTGCAGGCATTAGCGGGTCGAAAGAAGGACTGGCACAATTGCCCGACGGACAATTTTTACCACCCATGGAATTGAATTGTGTAGAAAAAGATGTTGCTGCAAGAATGAAAACAATTTACAAAGGAATGCGGCCCATGATCATTGGCCGCACAGCACATATTACTGCACCGCATCC
>DATAMD010000159.1:0-6809 GCA_036260755.1 Chitinophagaceae bacterium
GCAAGATTGGGTATTGTGCGGCGAAGAGATCTGGCACAGGCAAACCGAGAAGTATATCCGCCATTTGTAAATTTTTGTTTGTATGTATTAGCCGAAATAGCAATAGCAGCCTGCGATCTGGCCGAAGTATTGGGTATGGCATTAGGTATTCATTTATTAACAGGATTACCTATTTTATGGGGCGTTGGCATAACCGTTTTAGATACGCTGTTATTATTGTGGCTGCAGAATTACGGTATCAGAAAATTAGAAGCATTTATTATTGGATTAGTATTAATTATTGGATTATCTTTTTTAATAGAAATATTTTTAGCCAAACCGGTATTGGGCGAAATTGTAAAAGGTTTTGCTCCATCATTTTTAAAAGATGAAGCTTTATATATTGCCGTTGGAATTATTGGTGCCACGGTAATGCCGCATAATTTATACCTGCATTCGGCATTGGTGCAAACACGAAAAATAAAATCGGATGTAAAAGGAATTAAACGGGCTATCAAATATAATTTGATAGACAGCAGCATTGCATTAAATGCAGCCTTCTTTGTAAATGCCGCCATTCTTATTTTGGCTGCAACTGTTTTTTTTACATCGGGCAATAATAATGTTGCAAGAATTGAAGACGCACATAAATTATTGCAACCTTTATTAGGTTCTAAATTAGCACCCATTTTATTTTCAATTGCATTAATTGCTGCGGGACAAAGTTCAACCATAACAGGCACTTTAGCCGGACAAATTGTTATGGAAGGATATTTAAAATTGCGTATCAATCCGTGGTTGAGAAGATTGTTGACACGATTGATAGCCATTATTCCAACTTTTATTGTTATCACAATTTATGGTAATGATAAGATTGATGCACTGTTGGTTTTAAGTCAGGTAATATTAAGTGTACAATTGGGTTTTGCAGTAATTCCGCTTATTCATTTTGTAAGCGATAAAGAAACTATGGGCGAGTTTGCAATAAAAAAATTTACTAAAACAATTTCGTGGTTGGTTGCTGCAGTATTATTATTTCTTAATTCAAAAATGGTGATAGAGCAATGCATGACATTGTTTAACAAAGAAGGATTGCTGATATGGAAATTCATCATCATCATTGCAGCACTTGTTTTTATATGGTTATTTTTAACCATGACTTTTTTGCCGATGATACGCAAACAACACCGCAAACACAGCATCCGTTTGCACAGCGAAGTACCATCATTAGAAAACCTTACCATCAATCACACACAAAGGATTGCCATTGCATTGGATTTTAGTTTGAATGATGAAAAATTAATTGCACATGCCATCAATCAGGGGCATCAGGATGCAACCTATATTTTATTGCATATTGTGGAAAGTGTTTCTGCAAAATTTTTGGGCGAAGAAAGTGATGATGATGAAACGCGAAAAGATAAACAACGTTTAGAAAATTTTGCAGAACAACTGCATGCATTGGGTTATAAAGTTGAAACGCATATCGGCTACAGAAACCGAAACAGGGAAATTGTACGCATCGTAAATCAGGCTGAAGCCGAAATGTTAGTAATGGGTGCACACCGCCACTCGGGTTTAAAAGATTATTTATTTGGCGAAACCATTGAAGCGGTACGGCACGAATTAAAAATTCCGGTACTGATTGTAAATGTATAATCGAAAATATCTTCACTAATTACTTTCGCATTAAAATACTTAAACACCTAATTTTGCAGCCTTATCTTAAAAACAAGTAACACATGCCGCAAAAAATTAAAGTAGCTAATCCGGTTGTTGAACTGGATGGCGATGAGATGACAAGAATTATCTGGAAGTTTATTAAAGACAAATTGATCCTTCCGTATTTAGATATCGATATTAAATATTTTGATTTGGGTATCGAGTACCGCGATCAAACAAACGATCAGGTAACCGTTGATTCAGCCAATGCAATAAAAGAATATGGCGTTGGAATTAAATGCGCCACCATCACACCAGATGAAGCCCGTGTAGAAGAATTTAAGTTAAAACAAATGTGGAAAAGTCCCAACGGCACCATCCGCAATATCCTTGATGGCACTGTATTTCGTGAACCTATTGTTTGTAAAAATGTTCCAAGATTAGTTCCAAACTGGACCGCACCCATTTGCATCGGCCGTCATGCATTCGGCGATCAATATCGTGCAACAGATTTTGTTACCAAAGGCAAAGGAAAATTAACCATCAAGTTTGAAGGTGAAGACGGAACCAAACAAGAATTTGAAGTATATAATTTTAAAGGCGATGGCGTTGCCATGGCAATGTATAATACCGATGAAAGTATTGCAGGTTTTGCACGTGCATGTTTTAATCAGGCATTAACTAAAAAATGGCCTTTATACTTATCAACAAAAAATACCATACTTAAAAAATATGATGGCCGTTTCAAAGATATTTTTGAAGAGATTTATCAGAATGAATTTAAAGCAAAATATACAGCAGCCGGTATTACTTACGAGCACCGTTTAATTGATGATATGGTGGCAAGTGCTTTAAAATGGAATGGCAATTTTGTTTGGGCTTGTAAAAATTATGATGGCGATGTGCAAAGTGATACTGTGGCACAAGGCTTTGGCAGCTTAGGTTTGATGACATCCGTTTTAGTTACACCCGATGGGACGGTGATGGAAGCAGAAGCTGCACACGGCACTGTTACCCGCCATTACCGCGAACATCAAAAAGGAAAACCAACTTCTACCAATCCAATCGCATCAATTTTTGCATGGACAAGAGGTTTGGAATTCCGCGGAAAATTAGATGGCAATGATGCATTAATTAATTTCTGCCATGCTTTGGAAGAAGTTTGCGTTGAAACAGTTGAAAGCGGTAAAATGACCAAAGATCTGGCTGTTTGTATTTACGGCAACAAAGTAAATCACGGCGAACATTATTTATATACCGAAGAGTTTTTAGACGAGCTGGATAAAAATCTACAAACCAAATTGAAGTAAATAAATAAAAGAGCCGGTGCAAATGTACCGGCTCTTTTATTTAAGAAGATAATTACTACCAATAACTATTGGGTGCAATTGCTTCTTTAGACGGGTTCTTCATGTTGTAATCAACAATTACTTTATAAACGCAGGTTTCGCATTTAGGTACCATCACTTTTCTTTTATAGATACCGCCATAACCCGAATACATATTTTGCATTTTCCAATTATTAAAGTTGCCGGTTATCTTAATACCCAAATGCGGCGTTTTATTATAAACTATTTCTTCCCAATACATATTTTTAGGAAGTTCCACACTTAACGATTGCCTGTACCAATGTTCGGCATCATCAAACTTTTTTCTTTTGGTATAAACATACTCAAATGCCAGGCAACCTAAATATTCGTTTAACGAATAAATGTATCCGGCATACTGCAATGCTATTGCCGAATTTCCTCCAACAAAATTTGGTGCAGATGCGTAAAAGCGCATCAGTGCCCAGTTTAAAGAGATATTGTTTGTATTGTTTTTAAGTTGAAGCTGTAATTTTTGGAGCAAATCGTTAGACTCTTTAAAATTGTATAACCGTTTGGTTGAAGCATAATAATCGGCCTCTGCATCCACTTCTGCAAATGTTTCCATGCTGTTCTCAACATGATCATTTTTATCATAATTACCATTATTGTTATTGGTGAAATGATAATTACCTGCTGCAAATTCCGAAACAGCAGGTGTTCTTAAAACAGAATTACCTATTAAAAGTGATCCAATAAAAATAAAGTGTACAATTAATTTCATGCCTCCTGTTAAATTTTAGATACGCTAATTTTTTTAAGCATCTTTCATTTAAGAGGATTGGATTGTTTGAATAAATCAAAGGATAAGGAGTCGAAACTAAATAAAAATGAATCGGATAAAGCACAAATATAGTATATCACCACTAATCAGATAAATTTAATTCAATTTTTAACTGATTCATTAGAAAACAATTAAACAAAAAGTATTATGTAATCATAATAACGTTTATCTGAAAATTGCCGGGGTATTTTTTATTTCAAAACTTCAAGCCCTTTTTTAACCATATTATCCCACGTATTTATAATTTTAAAATAACCTTCATCACCCCAAATCTGCCTGGCCATTAATCCTTTTACACGCTTATAAATTTCGGCCCTGTCTTGCATTTTAATATCTTTTAAATCAACACTGTCTTTTTTTGCAAGAAGGGTAAGTTGTTGCCAATCGGCTTCGCCGGGATTAAATTTATTGATTAGTTCTTCCGGTGATTTTAAGGATTGAAAATAATTTTTCTTTGCAACAAATTGCTTGTACACAAAATTATTGAGTATGTTTTTATAATACAATTTTGCAATAGATGCATTTAATTTTGAAGTGTCGTACGGAACAAAATAATCGGGTGTAATTCCGCCGCCGCCATAAACAATATGACCCGATGCTGTTTTAAAAGATGGTCCGATTTTTTTTGAAGTATCGCCTTTTAAAACTTCACCATCATGAAAACGGTTCAGTAATTCTTCTTCATATTTTTCTTTGCCTTTGTTATAAGGCTTCTGAATATTGCGGCCCAACGGCGTGTAATAACGCGCCACCGTTAACCGAACTGCGCCACCATTAGTTAATCTGAATTGTTGCTGAACCAATCCCTTTCCAAATGTTCTTCTTCCTACAATCGAAGCCCTGTCCCAATCCTGCAATGCGCCCGAAAGCACTTCGCTTGCCGATGCCGATGTTTCATCAACCAGCACAACTAATTTTCCTTTTTCAAATATTCCGTCTTTACGGCAACGATATTCATTTCGCGGCGATTTATTTCCCTGCGTATAAACAATTAATTTATCTCCATCCAAAAATTCATCAGCAATACTTGTTGCTTCATTCATCAAACCGCCACCGTTTCCGCGCAGGTCAACAATTAATTTCTGCATACCCTGCTTTTGTAATTTTTCTAAATTTTGCATCACTTCCTCATAAGTTCTTTCGGCAAACTTATTGATGCGGATATATCCTGTTTGCGGTGCGATGATATAAGCTGCATCAACAGACGGGACAGAAATATTGCCGCGTTTAATATCAAAATCTTTTATTACACCATTTCTTAGAATTGTTATTTTAACTGATGAGCCTGCAGGGCCGCGCAACTGTTTTCTAATGCTGTCGAGTTTTAATTTTTTGCCGGCAAGTATAACAGTATCGTTGGCCTTAATTAATTCGTCGCCAATCTGAATTCCGGCTTTATCCGAAGGCCCGTCTTTAATAACATGAACAACATTTATGGTATCGTTAAACATTTGAAACTCTACGCCGATACCCTGAAAATTTCCCATCAGTTCATCATTCACATCTTTAAAATCCGATGCCGGAATATAGACAGAATGCGGATCTAAATGATCCAAAATATCTTCAATGGCGATTTGGTTAATACTATCGGGCGAAAGTGCATCAACATATTTCCCTTTTACCAAATCCATCACTTCCTGTAAAGAAGATGACCGGGAAGATGAAAAGAAACCATTAGATCTGGTGCTGCTCTTTATTTCGTATCCAATCATCATTCCTAGAATCATCATCACCGAAAGTATCAGCGGTAACCAAATTTGTAATTTTTTTGTTCCCATAATTGTTGCTTCTTTGTACCTTAATAGTTTAGAAAGCGAATATCCGTATTAAAATTCAATACGCTTGTTTGAAAATATCCGAATGGTTATAAACTTATTTTATGTCAGTTAAACTAATTGCCGATAGTGGTGCCACAAAATGCGAATGGTGTTTATTGCAAGGCGGGAAAAAGAAAACGATTCTAACGCAAGGTATCAGCCCTTATTTTTTAAACGGCCAGCAAATCATTTCATTATTACAAAAAGAATTATTGCCCAAGCTTAAACTTACAGAAGTAAACGAAATCTATTTTTACGGCACAGGTTTAAGTAACCCCAATAATTCCAAGATCATCAAACTATCATTAAAAAAAATATTCCCATCGGCCGTTATCGAAGTAAATACCGATCTGCTGGCAGCCGCCAGGGCATTGTGCGGCAACCAAAAAGGCATTGCCTGTATTTTGGGAACAGGATCGAATTCGTGTTATTATAATGGAAAGAAGATTGTAAAAAACAGTCCGGGATTGGGATATATTTTAGGTGATGAAGGCAGTGGCGCTTACCTTGGAAAAAAAGTTATCCAACATTATTTGTACAATACTTTTGATGCCGATTTGATGGCAAGGTTTGATGCAAAATTTACAACCAACACTGTTGAAATTTTAGAAAAGGTCTATAAAGAACCATTGGCCAACAGGTATCTTGCAACCTTTGCTGTTTTTTTGGCCGAGAACCGCGGGCATTATATGATAGAGAATATTATTGAAGACGGGTTGAATGATTTTTTCTTTACACATCTTTATAAATTCAGAGAAAGTTGGATCATGCCGATTAATTTTATCGGAAGTGTTGCATTTGGTTTTAAAGATATATTGCAGGAACTTTGCGGCACTTACGAGTTAGAGCTCGGCAATGTTTTAAAAAAACCAATGGATGGATTGGTTAAGTATCACGCTTAACAGAATATCATGGACAAGTTTATTAAAGTAACAGAGCAATCTTCGAAATACAGGCATCTGGAAGGAATGACTGTTGAGGAAATTTTAATCAATATTAATAATGAGGATAAAACAGTTCCCTTGGCTGTTGAAAGATCACTTCCTCAAATAGAAAAATTAACATCAGTTATAAGCGATAAAATGCTGGCCGGCGGAAGATTATTTTATATCGGTGCCGGAACAAGCGGCCGTTTGGGAATCGTTGATGCAAGCGAATGCCCCCCAACTTATGGTGTACCTTACGGACTGGTAATCGGTA
>DATAMD010000210.1:0-1826 GCA_036260755.1 Chitinophagaceae bacterium
AGATGCAAAAACAGCCGATGGTGTTTTGTGGACCCGCAAACCAAAGTTTTTAGGAAACCTTTTCTATACTTCTAAAAATTATCATATTGCCGATTATAATTTTTATTATCTCAGCATACGAAATAATGTTGAACAACGAATTAAAGAATACTTTAAAAATAAGGCTCCGCTCTAAAAAAGAGCAGAGCCTGTTAATACCCCAAACGAAAAAATTATTGCTTTATAAATTTGATTGATTTTAAAAAAACATCTCCGCAAAAAGCATTTAATATATAAACGCCGTTTTGCAGATCGCTTAAGTTTAAAGCAAGATCTTGTTTGCCCGCATCTACAAAACTTGTTAATGTTTTTGCGATTTTTCCTTCACCGTCCAACACTTTCATGATGATACGGCTGTTCTTATCGGCCAGCACACTTAATGTGCTGCTGTGAGTTATACGAGTGGGTTGCAGTCCGCCGATAAACATAGGATCATCATTTTAGTTAAAAAATAAACCAAAACTGAGGGATAAATTAATGACAGGACGAAAAGAAAATGCGCTGCTTAGTTCATCAATATTAAAACCGCCGGATCAACAAAGCAGCCTCTTCCTCGGTGGCATCCATTAAAACAAAACGTGTTATGCCGCTTATTTTCATTTCATCCAAAGCATCTACAACGTTTTTATAAGTTGAATAATTTGTCGGTTTAATAAGAACAACTGTTTCGGATTTATTTCCCGAAAGCAGACCAACTTTTTTCATTTTATTTTCAACAATAGTTCTTAATCCGGATGCAGAATAGTTGGTAATGGCAGCAGTTTTTTTAGCAAGACCGAAATAATATACCACATTATTATCAGAAGATAAAATAAGGCTTAATGTTTTGCTTTCAGCAGATGTGCTTCCGCCGCCATCAGCCGGCAAAATTAATTTCATTGCTGCTGGCTTGCTTAATGTTGTTGTGAAAATGAAAAAAGTAATAAGTAAAAAACCAAGATCAACCATTGGCGTAAGATCAATTCTTGTTGATAATTTTTTACTGCAAATGCCGCGATGTTTACGGCTGCATTCTTTTTGTTGAATCTCTGCCATAAAAATTGTTTCTAATAAGATTCAACGGAAAAAATATTCCATAAAAAAAACCGGAACAATCGTTCCGGTTTTTGATATTTAATTTTTAAAATTAATTTCCATAAACACTTAAAAACTTAATGCGCATAATTTTTAATTGTTCTAAAGTATAATCATTTTCGCTTAATTCTTTTTGAGCAACTTCTAAGGATGATGTTTCGCAACTTTTAAAATAATCAATAATTTCTTCCTGCTCGTATTCATCTAACCACTCATCAATGGCATAATCCAAATTAAGCTTAGTGCCGCTGGCAGCAATTGTTTCCATCTCTTCGAGCAACTCTTCCAATTTTAAACTTTTATGTTTGGCGATGGTTTCGAGCGGAATTTTTTTATCTACATTTTGAATGATGTACACCTTATTGTTGCTTTTGTTTAATACGCTGCGCATCACAAAATCATCGGGTTTTTCTATATCGTTTTCTTCAACATACTGCGCAATCAATTCAACAAAAGGCTTCCCGTATTTTATAGCCTTTCCTTTGCTGACTCCCTGACATTTTTCTAATTCTTCTAAAGTTGTTGGATATAAGGTTGCCATATCCTGCAAAGAATTTTCCAAGAAAATAACAAAAGGCGGAAGGCTTTTTTTCTTTGCTTCCCTGTGACGCAGGTCTTTCAATATTTCAAATAATTTATCGTCGGAAGCGGCACCGGTTTGTGAAGCGTTTTCACCATCCTCATCATCCTCGTTTGCATCTTCAAATAAATTA
>DATAMD010000286.1:0-1653 GCA_036260755.1 Chitinophagaceae bacterium
ATAGGCATTATCACCAAAGCTTTTATTGTACTTTTTTTGGCTTGGATATATCAATACCGATTTTTTACAATCACATACACTGTATGGTGGGCTTGGGTTCTGTGTTTTTTTGCAGATGAATTCAGTTAGTCCTGGGCGCATCGTTCGGCACCTTCTATCCGTTGGTTTTGGGCATCGCATGTGGTACATCATTCTTCCGAAAAATATAATCTCGCCACAGCTTTGCGGCAAACATGGACAAGCAATATTACCGGAGGATTTATTTTTTGGGCATGGATGCCATTGGTAGGCTTTGAACCCGGAATGATTTTACTGATGCAGTCGGTTAGTTTAATTTATCAGTTCTGGATCCATACCGAAGCCATCAATAAAATGCCCGGATGGTTTGAGTTTATTTTTAATACGCCTTCGCATCACCGTGTGCATCACGGTTCCGATCTTTTGTATTTAGATAAAAACCATGCCGGCATTATGGTTATCTGGGACAGGATGTTCGGCACTTTTCAGCCCGAAGAATTTACGCCTACTTACGGCCTCACTAAAAATATTAATACCTACAATCCTGTAAAAATTGCTTTTCATGATTGGGTTAATATGTCAAGGGATTTTAAAAGATCAAAACGCTTATCGCATATTCTCGGTTATATGTTTAATGCTCCGGGATGGAGCCACGATGGCTCTACAAAAACAACTGCTCAATTAAGAAAAGAAGCAATCGCTAATAACAGTAAATTCTAAACTGATGCCATTGGTACAGGTGTTGAAAGGATTGCGACGCAACAGGTGATGCCATAAAATACTGCAGCCGGTATAAAAAAATTTTTTCGAAAATTGCGTTGATGTCATCTTTCGAAATGTCTTGCTGAGCTTGCCGAAGCATTGATTTCCGAAGAAGTCTAATAAAAACCGCTCCTCAAAAATTATATTTTCATTTACGAACGCTGCCGTATATTGCTTACGAAAATAATCGTAACAATGGCAACAGCAAAGAACATTAAACCTACCGACAGCGAAATAGAAATTTTACGTGTGTTGTGGGATAAACAAAAAGCAACAGTTAGAGAAGTACACGATGTATTAAGTGCACATAAAGATGCAGGTTACACAACTACTTTAAAATTATTGCAGATCATGTTTGAAAAAGGTTTGGTAAAACGTGATGACAGCAGTAAAACACATATCTATCAGGCCAACGTAAGCAAGGAAATTACACAAAAACAATTTATGGGAAAGATGATCCATTCTTTATTCAGCGGATCATCAACACAATTGGTTATGCAGGCATTGGGCAATCATCAACACAGTAAAGAAGAGTTGGAAGAAATTCAGCAATTACTCAATAACCTAAAAAAGAAATAAAATGCAAACAGCATTCCACTCTCCTTTTCTGCAGGCATTGGGTTATGCTATTGCCAACAGTTTATGGCAAATGGCAATAGTGTGGATTTTATTTTCGTTGATGAATATTATTTTAAGACCCGTTGCTGCAAATAAATTCAGATTGGGCATTGCAGCGCAGCTAACCGGATTTATCTGGTTTATTGTTACCCTTGAATTTTATTTTAAAAAATGCAGCGACGCTTTTGCAGGCAATTCTTTATATCATACATCGGATATCGCTGTTATTTTTCCTGAAAGCAATCATAGTTTTTC
>DATAMD010000153.1:0-7168 GCA_036260755.1 Chitinophagaceae bacterium
ATCATCGGCTACAACGCAGCAACTGCAGGCGTTACCAACTGTTGCAACGGTAAGTGGCGAAATATTTTTACAAAATAATTTATTGCACGAAGAAGTATTTGGCCCTTATTCTTTATTGGTTGTTTGTAAAAATATTGATGAGTTGATTGAAGTTTGGAAATCGGTACGCGGACAATTAACCACATCGTTAATGGGCACTGATAAAGATTTTGAAGATCATCATCATTCATTAATAAATATTGCAGAAACAATTGCAGGAAGAATTGTTTTTAATAATGTACCAACAGGTGTGGAAGTTTGTGCAAGTATGATGCATGGCGGACCTTTTCCTGCATCAACAGATAGCAGGTTTTCGGCGGTAGGAATTGATTCGGTTAAGCGTTGGGTGCGGCCTGTGTGCTATCAAAATTGCCCGCAACAATTATTGCCTGTTGAATTGCAAAACGAAAACAAAAAAAACATTTGGCGATTGATTAATAATGAATGGACGAAGAATGATGTTAAATGATAGATGAGATGTCACCCTTGAGGCTCTCGAAGGGTGAATTCAATAAATGAGATTTCGTTAGCCATGCTTCGAGAGCCTCAGCATGACCATGAACTTTGAATGATGGATGAGATGTCACAAGAGTGACAAAAAAAATTCAGTAAAGAACAGAACGTTGAAGAGTGCGACGCAACAACAGTTCCACAGAATTGATAAAGCCGGTAACATGAAAAAAAACTTCTTCTGTATTGATGCACATACTTGCGGTAATCCTGTTCGGCTGGTTGCAGGTGGCGGTCCAAATTTGCGCGGAAATAATATGAGCGAAAAGCGCCAGCATTTTTTAAAAGAATATGATTGGATAAGAAAAGGTTTGATGTTCGAACCACGTGGACATGATATGATGAGCGGAAGTATTTTATATCCGCCGCATAATGATGCAAATGATGTTGCCGTTTTATTTATTGAAACAAGTGGATGTTTACCCATGTGCGGCCATGGTACCATTGGCACCATAACCATTGCCATTGAAGAAGGATTGATACAACCAAAAACAGAAGGCATTGTTCGCATGGAAGCCCCGGCAGGATTGGTTTTGATTGAATATAAAAAAGAAGCATCGAAAGTTAAATCGGTAAAACTTACAAATGTTCCTGCATATTTAGACTCAACAGAATTAACGGCTGATTGTCCCGATCTGGGCGAATTAATTTTTGATGTTGCCTACGGCGGAAACTTTTATGCCATTGTTGATGTGCAAAAAAACTTTAAAGGATTAGAACATTATACTGCCGATAAATTAATTGCATGGGCAAGAGAAATAAGAAACAGAATTAATAAAAAATATCAGTTTGTTCATCCTCAAAACCCAACGATACATTCCTGCACACATATTTTATGGACGGGTGCGGTGATGGATAAAACATCAACGGCACGCAATGCAGTTTTTTACGGCGATAAAGCAATCGACCGCAGCCCTTGCGGCACGGGCACTTCGGCACGCATGGCGCAATGGTATGCAAAAGGAAAATTAAAAAAAGGGAGATGAATTTATTCATGAAAGTATCATTGGTTCTAAATTTATCGGAAGGATTGAAGAAGAAACAACTGTGAATGAAAAGCCTGCTATTCGTCCGAGTATTGAAGGCTGGGCAAGGATCTATGGATACAATACTATTTCGATAGATACCGATGATGATCCTTATGCATTTGGATTTCAGGTAATTTAATAAAACATAAAATGAGTAAAATAATTATTATCGGAGGCGGCATTATTGGATTAAGCAGTGCATATTATTTGCAACAAAGCGGACATGAAGTGGTGGTGATAGATAAAACCGATATCAGCAGCAATTGCTCGTATGGCAATGCAGGATATGTTTGCCCAAGCCATTTTATTCCACTCGCCACACCGGGCATTGTGTGGCAGGGATTTAAATGGATGTTTAATTCAACAAGCCCGTTTTATGTGCAACCGAGATTGAGTAAAAGTTTAATTGATTGGGGATTGAAATTTATGCACAGTGCAACTGATGAAAAAGTTGCGAAAGCCGCAGTGCCATTGCTTGATATCTCATTGTTCAGTCAGAAATTATATGAAGCATGGACAAGCTTGCCGCAATTTAATTTTGCTTACGAACACAAAGGATTGTTAGAAATATTCCAAACAGAAAAAGCAGCCGAACATGCAAAACATACCGTTGAAAAAGCATATTCAATTGGATTAACTGATACCGAATTATTAGATTACGATTCGTTGCAGAATAAAGAACCGCAAACAAAAATTAATGGATTAGGCGCTATCTTTTTTAAGTGCGATGCACATTTATATCCCAATAAATTAATGCAGCAATTAATAGCGCATTTAAAAAATGTTGGTGTCATTTTTCAAACAGATGAAGAAGTAATTTCTTTCGAAAATAAAAATGGTTCCATCACAAAAGTCATCACAGACAAAAACATATATGATGCCGATTCAGTAATTATCGCATCGGGTTCGTGGAGCAGGGAATTGGTCGAAAAAATAAAAATAAAATTACCATTGATGCCGGGCCGCGGCTATTCGGTAACATTGGAAGATTCTCCTTACAAAATAAATCATCCTTCTATTTTGGTGGAAGGAAGAGTTGCATTAACGCCGATGGATGGAAATAAAATTCGCTTTGGCGGCACGATGGAAATTACTTCTACGCAAACACCGCCGCGATTAAACAGGGTGGAAGGATTGTTAAAAGCAGTAAAAAGATTTTATCCCGAATTTGATGTTCCTGTTCCGCCTGTTGAAAAAATTTGGTATGGTTATCGTCCGTGCAGCGCAGATGGTTTGCCTTATTTGGGAAGAACTAATAAATGGAATAATGTGGTTATCGCTACCGGTCACGCTATGCTGGGATTGGGGCTGGGAGCGGGTTCGGGCAAATTGGTTTCTGAAATTGTGAATGAAGAAAGGTTGAGTATTGATATTGAGCCATTCAATCCAAACAGATTTAATTAGAAGATTCAAATTTTTTCCAATACAAAAAACTGCATACATCATTGCCCTGTAGCTGATGTTTTCAAAAACCAAATTGTGCATTTCTGATTGAAATCATTGCACGTTTAAAACTCTAATTTATCTTGCAGCCAAAATCAGATAAATGCAGAAGGTTGAATTAATGAGCCCCGCCGGTAGTTTCGAAGCTTTGCACGCTGCCATTCAGGGCGGTTGTGACTCTGTTTATTTTGGTGTGGAGCAATTAAACATGCGTGCCCGTGCCACCATGAATTTTGAAATTGATGATCTGAAAGAAATTGCAACCATCTGCAACCAACATCAGGTAAAATCTTATCTCACCTTAAATACTATTGTGTACGATCATGATCTGGCATTGGTAAAAAATATTATTAATGCGGCAAAACTTGCAGGCATTACTGCGGTCATCGCATCCGATCAGGCAGTAATACATTATGCTTTCATGCAAAAAATTGAAGTGCATATTTCTACGCAATTAAACATCACCAATATAGAAACCATTCAATTCTATTCTCACTTTGCCGATGTGATGGTTTTATCGAGAGAATTAAGTTTAGGGCAAATAAAAAATATTTGCGACGCCATTAAAAAAGAAAATATAAAAGGGCCGTCGGGAAAATTAATTCAGATAGAAGTATTTGCCCACGGTGCTTTGTGCATGGCTGTTTCGGGCAAATGTTATTTGAGTTTGCATACACAAAATGCTTCTGCTAATCGCGGTGCATGTTTGCAAAATTGCAGACGAAAATATAAAGTAATTGATTTGGAAGAAGGGCATGAATTAGAGATTGATAACGAATATATCATGTCGCCGAAAGATTTGTGTACCATCGATTTTTTAAATGAATTAATTGATACTGGAATAAGCGTTTTAAAAATCGAAGGCCGGGGTAAAGCAGCTGATTATGTAAAAACAGTTACTCAATGTTATCGCGAAGCAATAGATAGTTATTATGATGGAACTTATTCGAAAGAAAAATCAACTGCATGGATCGAAAGATTAAAACAAGTTTATAACCGCGATTTCTGGGGTGGTTATTTTTTAGGAAAAGAATTAGGCGAGTGGACAGATGTTTCGGGCAGCAAAGCATTAACCAGAAAAATTTATGTTGGCAAAGGCAATCATTATTATCCAAAGACAGGCATTGCCGAATTTTTAATAGAAGCTTATTCATTAAACATTGGCGATAAAGTTGCCATTATCAGTCCAACAAGCGGCGTTACCGAAACAACCATAACATCGTTGCACGTTAACGATGAAGGTGCAAAACAAACTGCCAATAAAGGCGACCTCTGTGCATTTCCGCTGGATGTTGCTGTTAAACCATCCGATAAATTATATAAAATTGCAGATGCTGCCGTGGAGGAAAAAATATAATGCCCATCATCATTCAGCAACGCAACAAATGTATTGGTTGTAATTATTGTGTGGAGCAGGCTCCCGGGCATTGGCGCATGAGTAAAAAAGATGGCAAAGCAACATTGATTGGCTCGGTACAAAAAAAAGAATTCTGGTTGCTAAAAATTCAGGAAGCCGAAAAAGAAAAAAACATAAACGCCGCAAAAGCTTGCCCTGTAAAGATTATACAGATCAGATGAGTTATTTTTTTTGTTACGAGCTTTTGTATTTCAATTAAACTTTTGTTGCGTCGCACACTTGTACAAAAGAAAAGCTATCAGCTATTGGCTATTAGCTAATAACTTTCCTCAGTTGAAGTGTGCGACGTCCGCCCGTTCCGGTACGGACGGGCAACAGGCGATGCCCACCGTACCGAATGCCGGTAACATAAATTTTATTTTTATCATCATCCAATAATCCAACTAAAAAATATTTTAATTAAGTTGTGTTAAAATAAAAATAATGGCACTCAGCAGATTTTGGCTTGCAATAATTTTTACTTCGGTGGTATATATTTTAGCAATGCTAACCTTTGGTAAATCGTATTCGATTGATAATATTGTTAACGGAAAAAAAGATGATCCTGTTTTAGTGAAAGAAGTTTTTGTTACCAAACTTTCGTTGTTTTTACAGGATACACTTGCAAAAGCAAAAGACCATAAATATGTTACGGCACAAAAAGACAGCACTTATTTTTTAGATAATAATATTGTAAAAGTTTCTACCGGAAAGCTTGCTACCGACGGCATTTTGCCCACTTGTAAAAACACTATTTTAGATTTAATTATTCCGTTGGTAGCTTATTTATCTTTCTTCTGCGGCATACTGCAATTATTAATTGATTCAGGTGCATCAGAAAAATTAGCAAGATTATTAAGTCCGGTTTTTATAAAAGTTTTTCCCGAAGTGCCGGCCAATCATCCTTCCATTTCTTATATGATGCTTAATTTTGCTGCCAACTTTTTAGGGCTCGATTCTGCTGCCACACCATTTGGTTTAAAAGCCATGCAGAGTTTGCAGGAAATAAATCCCGATAAAGAAAAAGCAAGCAATTCGCAGATCATGTTTATGTGTTTGCATGCGGCAGGATTAACATTAATTCCAACTTCCATCATTGGTTACCGTGCTGCACAAAATGCGCAAAACCCCGCCGATGTTATGTTGCCATGCATTATCACATCTTTTGTAGGAACCGTTGCTGCACTGGTTATTGTGGGCATCAGGCAAAAAATAAATTTTAAAAGCGCCACACTTTTATTATCGCTGGCAGGCATTGTTGGCATGATAGCAGGATTATTAATTTATATTACAAGATTAAACCTCATCGAAAAAAATCATTTCACAAATAATATCTCGAATGTTATTTTATTGATGATTATTTTAATGATCCTGGTTTATTCATACACAAAAGAAAAAGTGTTTACTGCAAATCATAAAAATGTTTTTTCTTCTTTTGTTGAAGGTGCGATGGGCGGATTGGAAACAGGTAAAACTGTGTTCCCTTATATTTTAGGAATGCTGGTGGCTATTTCATTATTCCGTAACAGCGGCGTGTTTGAAATGATATCGAATTTAATTTCGAAAATATTTATGTGGTTTGGTATTCAGAAAAAAATTGTGGATGCATTTCCCATTGCCATCTTGCGCCCGTTTAATGCTGCAGGCTCTCGTGGGTTTATGATTGATGCCATGAAGACTTATGGTGTAGATTCTTTTACAGCAAGGCTTTCATGCGTTTTTCAATGTGCCGCCGAAACAACATTTTATGTAATTGCCGTTTATTTCGGAAGCGTAAAAATTAAAAATACACGTTATGCATTATCAACCATGTTGCTGGTAGATTTAATTTGCGTAATTGCTGCAATAGGAATTAGTTTATTATTTTTTTAGAAAAATTTTTTGTTACCGGCTTTTGTATTTCAATTAAACTTTACCGGCGTCGCACACTTGTACGCTTTGTACTTTTATCATCAACCATTTATTGCACCTGCTAATTTTTGCAAATCATCATCAGTATGCAATGCATTAATAACGGCGCGGTTTATTTTTTTTCCTTTGGGATCGGGGTAGGCAAACGACGAAATAATAATATTGTGTTTGGCAAAAAAATCTTCATCATATTCTTCCGCAAAAATAAAAACAGGTATCTCAGGATGAAAACGAATATCAGTATGTTTTGAAAATAAATTTTGCAAAAACTTTTTATTTATGTTTAGAATTGTTCTTTGTTGCTGATATATTTTTTGCGATGCACAAAATGCATGCAACATAGACGGGGAAGGAGGTGTGGTGGCTGCATACCAATTACTCTTTCGTATTTTATCGGCAGTATTTTTATTGCTGCAACTTACGGCACCGGCCTGAACATTCATTGCTTTGGAAAGCGAATAAGTAATAAGGTATTCAATATTTTCTTTTTTAGGTAAGCGGCTGCTGATGCCTTCGCCATCGTTGCCTAATAAACCCATACCATGGCTATCATCAATAACGCAAACAATATTTTGTTTGATAGCATTTAAAAAAGAAAAATCGTACACTTCGGCAGTTAATTGGTTTACTGCATCGCTTAAAATTACCGGAGGGTTACTGTAATTATTTTTATTGATGCTGTCAACAGTTTCGTTTGCCCATTCTGTAAACGATAAAACTGAATTGTTGTTTATTCTGATTGCAGGATGGCAAAACGGTGCATGAAAAAAAACACTATCCTCTGCAATACTTTCAACCGCTGCTCTGCCTGCGGTAAAGCCACTTTGCAATAAAACAGTAT
>DATAMD010000342.1:0-1809 GCA_036260755.1 Chitinophagaceae bacterium
TCTTTTTTATTGAATAAATTTTTCGTACACTCTTTTATCCCAGTACAAATAATTTTTATTTTCTTGTTTTGTTCCTATCAAAATGGAATGAATAAAACCATTTCGTTCTACCTGAACAGTATGAAAAATTTTCTTTTCGGGATTATCAACTAAAAAGAAATTAATTTGGTTGTTTGATGAATACTGCACAACACTATCGCTTCTTTTTATATTGAATGAAAAATAATTTGCCAGATCGTGCATCATTAATATACTCCGGTACCAGGTGCCGCCTGTTGGTGAAACCAATGGTTTACCGTTATAAATAACAACACTGTCGTTGTAAGCAAATACAGTTAAATGATGCGATTTATTTTTCTTCAGCCAATCAACAAATTTTAAAGTGAATGTTGAATCGTATCCATAATTACTGTCCAAAAAACTAATTCGATTTATATAATCTGGAATTTGTTTTTGTGATTGAATAAATCCAAACACAAAAGCACCGCCACCACTATGACTGTTTAAATGCAACGAATATTTTTTTATCGATAGCACTTCTTTGATGGTATCAACAATTTTCGGAATCAATTGCAAATAATCTTGGTGTTTCTTTTTCCATTGCGGCCATGCTTTCAAATCATTTTCTAAATAAACAACTATAATATTTTCCTGCATCAATTCATTTCTAACAAACCTTGTTTGTGCGGCAATGTGTTGAATATCGAAATGCCAATCGTCGCCTGCATTTAATTTTTTGCCCATGGTTTGTGCAGTTGTATTGCCATTGGGCAAAGCAAATAAAACAAGTTGCGTTTTATTTTTTGATGAAAAACTTTTAGGATAATCAACGGTGATGGTTACATCGTTGCGAAAGCGAAAAGAAAAAACAGAATCTGCAGAAGCAAACAAAACATTATTCATCATCAAAATAAAAATTATGATGATTGTTTGTTTCATTTTACGCGGTTAATAATTTAATGCAATGTTCCAAACTTTTTTGCCAGTCAACTAATTTAACTTGAAAATCATCAACAATATTATGCGTATCCATTGCCGAATAAAATGGCCGTTTTGCAGGTGTTGGATATTCGGTTGATGGAACGGGCAATACCCTGCAATTCAATCCCGATAAGAATTTTATCGCAACAGCAAAATCGTACCACGAAATAATTCCGTTATTGGTATAATGATAAATTCCGTAATGCACATTACCAGAATGCAGTTGCTGAATAACTTGTAAAATAGCAGCAGCAAGATCGGCAGCATAGGTTGGCGAGCCTACCTGATCGTTCACCACTTTTATTTCTTCCCGCTCATTCATTAAACGCAACATCGTCTTCACAAAATTGGCGGCATGCGAACTGTACACCCATGCAGTGCGGATAACAATTGTTTTTTGCCAGTTTTCCAAAGCTAATTTTTCGCTTAAATATTTTGTGTAACCGTAATAATTTATCGGATTAGTTTGCTGATTGGTTGTGTATGGTTTTGTGCCGTTACCATCAAAAACATAATCGGTAGAAATCGTAATTAACGGGCAATTAATCTTTGCACATTCTTTTGCAATTACACCGGTAGATTCGGCATTTATTTTATAAGTCAGTTCCTGCATAGTTTCTGCTTTATCAACAGCAGTAAAAGCAGCGCAATGAATAAAATATTGCGGTTGATATTGTTTAAAGAAATCAGGAATGGTTTCCGGTTTACTTAAATCTAATTCATCAACATCAACAAAAACAAAATCGAACAAATGATTAAGCTGATTGCTGATTTGATTGATCTCCCAACCAAGTTGTCCATTCTTACCGGTAACAACAATACCCGGGT
>DATAMD010000156.1:0-3230 GCA_036260755.1 Chitinophagaceae bacterium
AAAAATGGAATATTACTCACGGCCATAAAAATAAAACAATACTCTTATGATTTTTACAATCAAAAAAAAATATATGTTTTGAAAAAAGGAAAAAATGATGAATGAAATTTACGCCTCAACCAACAACAGATTTTCCATAGAAATATTCAATTCATTTTCAAAAGAAACAAGGCTTTCCAAAAATCCGGTATCGTTTGGTAAAATTTTATCTTCCAAGAAAGGTTCGGTGCATTGTTTGACTTTGCAACTGAAGGAATTATTGTGGTTGATTCTATGGGGTTAATCGTTTTATCGAACCCGGCAAGCGAAAAATTGTTTGGCTATCGGGAAAATGAGCTGATTGGCAAATCGGTTGAAATGCTTATTCCCAAACGATTTGGTGAGCATACGCATCACAGGGAAAAGTATTCTGGTAATCCGCATCCACGCTCGATGGGGGCCGGGATGAATTTATATGGAAAGAAAAAAAACGGCGAGGAGATACCTCTTGAAATTAGTTTAAGCCCGTACAGAAGCGGCCAGTCGCATTTTGTAATCGCATTTATTATAGATATAACCGTTAGAAAACGAAATGAAGAAATACAGAAAAAACAAAAAGAAGAGTTGCAGGCGCTGGCAAACGAATTAGACAAGCGTGTGAAGGACAGGACAATGATTTTGGAAGAGGCATTGCACGAACTGGAAAATTCGAGAGAAGAATTAAGTATTGCTTTGGAAAAAGAAAAAGAATTAAACGAATTAAAAACCCGGTTTGTTTCGATGGCTTCGCATGAATTCAGAACGCCCTTGGCAACCATTCTTTCTTCACTTTCATTGGTTACAAAATATGGAGAAATCGGTGAAAAAGAAAGCCAAACAAAACATATCAACCGTATAAAATCGAGCATCTCGCATTTAACAGAAATATTAAATGATATGCTTTCGCTTAGCAAACTCGAGGAAGGAAAAATTTCTGCATCACCCGAAATATTTAATATCAAGGAATTTATTTCATTGGCCATTCAGGAATTACAGATACTTACAAAGCCGGGACAGCAAATATATTTTCATCATTTTGGAAATCAGGAAGTCTATCTCGATAATAAAATATTAAAAAATATTTTGTTCAATCTGGTTTCAAATGCCATAAAGTTTTCGCCCGAATCAAAACCTATCGAGGTATTTACCAGTGTTAATGCGTCCTTCATAGAAATTAAAGTAAAAGATAATGGGATTGGTATTCCCGAAGAAGATCAGGAACAACTTTTTCAACGATTCTTCAGAGGCCAGAACGCAGCAAACATTCAGGGAACCGGGCTGGGTTTAAATATTGTTGCACGGTATGTTGAATTAATGAACGGGAACATTACCTTCGAGAGCAAACCCGAAAAGGGAACTATATTTATCATCAAAATTCCAAATTATTTTAATCATGAATAAAAAAGTTTTATTGATAGAAGATAATGCCGGTATGCGTGAAAATACTGCCGAGATACTCCAGTTGGCAAATTATAAAGTTATTACCGCAGTAAACGGAAAAGAAGGTATAGCAATGGCTCAAAGAGAAGAACCTGATTTAATTATTTGTGATATCATGATGCCGGTATTAGATGGTTATGGTGTTTTGCACATGTTATCGAAAGATGATAAAACAGCCAGCATTCCTTTTATTTTTTTAACTGCGAAAGCCGACAGGACCGATTTTAGAAAAGGAATGGAAATGGGTGCCGATGATTATATTACCAAACCATTCGATGATATTGAATTATTAAATGCAATTGAAAGCAGGTTAAAAAAATCTGAAATCATCAGAAAAGAATTTTCTAAAAATGCTGAAGGGTTGAATAGCTTTTTTCAGGAAGCAAGAGGTTTTGACGCACTGAAAAAATTATCCGAAGAATGCGAAATAAGGGTGTACCGGAAAAAAGAGGAAATCTATAAAGAAGCCAGTTATCCCAAAGGAATTTATTTTTTAAATAAGGGAAAATTAAAAACCTGCAAGTTGAATGATCAGGCAAAAGAACTGATAACAGGTTTGTATAAGGAAGGCGATTTTTTTGGTTATCTGGCTTTGTTGGATGAAAGCAAATATTCTGATTCTGCAGTGGCTTTGGAAGATATTGAAGTGTGTTTAATTCCCAAAGATGATTTTTATGCCCTTGTATATAAAAATTCTGAAGTGTCGCGGAAGTTTATTAAAATGCTTTCCGACAATCTTCGCGAAAAAGAAGAACAACTTTTA
This sequence comes from Chitinophagaceae bacterium, assembly GCA_036260755.1. GTDB lineage: Bacteria > Bacteroidota > Bacteroidia > Chitinophagales > Chitinophagaceae > CAIQDX01. Next base: position 2,222 of record DATAMD010000156.1, read on the forward strand.
AAGTTTGCCTATAATTCTGTTCGCAAAAAAGTGGCCGATGCTTTGGTTACTTTACATGATCGTTACAGGGAGCAAACCGATAAAAATTTTACCATCAGTATATCACGGGAAGACCTTGCAAACCTTGCCGGTATTGCAACAGAGAGTACCATCAGAACTTTGAGCGATTTTAAAGATGAGAAATTAATTGAAATTAATGTAAGTAAAATAACAATTCTTAATTACAATAAATTAATTAATATACAAAATTAATTAAATGCTTAAAGCAGGTCGATCTTTGATTTCCGGTCGGCAAACTGCTTGGTAATAATTTCTCCCTGACGGTTTTGTTCTTCAAGTGTCCATTTATCGGTAACAGTTGTAACAAGCCAAATGTTTCCCGATTTTCGAAATACCTGAGTTGATAATCCGTAAATATCATTGAACTTTTGTTCAAGTTCGCTAACTGTCATTGTGGGAACTATTTCAATCTTGCCATCTTTAAAAACAGTCCGGCTTTCAGATAAAGTTTTATCTATATTTATAAGCGGTTGCTTAACGGCAAGCGGGGTGGCTTGAGGGCTTTTTTTAGAAAACTCCAATTTAAGATAAGGGAATTCGGAACTGAATGCTTCCTGAATCTGACTGATTTTTAATATATCTGCAATTCTGATCATTATTATCTATAGTTAAAACAAAAATATCTTTCACCTATCAACTAAAAACTGACAGCCGTCATGTTTATGATTGATAGGCATCATGCTTAAAACATTGATGTTGAAATGTTGGCTTCTTGTGGATTATATGGGCAGGATAAAATATTATAAAAAAACAACTTGTTTTTCAGGTCCGTAATTCTGCATTGTGCGGCTATAAAAATTTGTCAAAAAGTTGGTTAAATATCTCAAAACTTTCCTTTTCTATTTAAAATCCTATCCTTACCTTTGCCGCCTTAACATTTTGGAGTATTGTATCCCTTTTATTTTACTGTTTAGATTAGACTGCAGCTTGTCTTAGTGCCAATACACTA
>DATAMD010000355.1:0-1698 GCA_036260755.1 Chitinophagaceae bacterium
ACCCGGATTTGGTGCTATTGGTGCAGGTTTTGCTGCAATTGGCGCTGGTATTGGTGTTGGACAAATCGGTAAAGGTGCTGTTGAAGGTATTGCACGTCAACCGGAAGCATCAAAGGACATTCAGACAAACATGATTATTGCTGCTGCTTTGGTTGAGGGTGTTGCCCTTATTGGTGCAGTTGCAGGTTTACTTGTTGCTATTAAATAGTAACAGGCAAACAACATTCTTACTGTATCCAATGCAAAGGGCGGAGGATGCAGTATTTTTAAAAGAATTTAAACTGTTTTTATATGCAATTATTAACACCTGATTTGGGGTTATTTGTTTGGAACTTATTAGCATTTATTATTGTGTTCTTCATCCTTAAAAAATTTGCATGGCCTGCAATTTTAAAAGGATTGCAAGAAAGGGAACAGGGTATTGCCGATGCAATTTCTACTGCCGAACAAGTGAAAGCCGAGATGGCTCAGCTGCAAAGCGAGAATGAAACAATATTAGCAAAAGCCCGTGAAGAAAGAACTGTTATTTTAAGAGAAGCCAAAGATCATTCCGATAAAATGATCGCCGATGCTAAAGAAAAAGCTAAAACCGAATTCGACAGAATTGTTGCTGATGCACAATTGGCTATTCAACAACAAAAAAATGCGGCATTAACCGATGTGAAAAATCAGGTGGGCGCATTGGTGATAGAAGTGAGTGAAAAAATATTGAAAAGAGAATTAAGTAATAAAGCAGATCAGGAAAAATTCATAAAAGAATTAGCCGACGGAGTGAAACTTAATTAATATGCTGATGTGCAAATAAATTTATTTACACATCTTCAAATTACAAATTAAAGAAAAATGCCTAATCCACGTTTAGCAGGTAGATACGCAAAAAGCTTGATTGATCTTTCAATCGAAAAAGATCAGTTAGAAGTGGTGTATGCAGATATGAAATTTTTGCAGGCTGTTTGCAAAGGGAGCTCCGAATTTGTAAACCTTTTACGCAGCCCTATTATTCAGGTAGATAAAAAGAAAACCATCATCAACGCAGTTACAAAAGGAAGAGTAAGCGAGATGACCAATTTATTTAACCGTTTACTGGTAGTTAAAAATCGTGAAGGCGATTTACCCGAAGTAGTAGATGCTTTCATAGATCAATACAACGAAATAAAAGATATTCATAAAATAAAAATCACCACTGCAATTGCATTAAGCGATGAATTAAAAAATTCAATTGCTTCAAAAGTAAAAACTGCATACAACTTCGGCTCTATCGAAATAGAATCAAAAGTTGATGAAGATTTGATTGGCGGTTTTATTCTTGAATTCAATAATAATTTAGTTGATACAAGTATTCAGAGAGATTTGAAAGATATTAAGAAACAGTTCTCAAAAAATATTTTCGTAAAAACTATTTAATAAGTAAACAGTAATAAAAATCATTTTTTAAATTTCAAAATAATATGATAGACATTAAGCCGGATGAAATATCAGCGATACTGAGGGAACAACTGAGCAACTTTAATGCTGTAGCCAATTTGGAAGAAGTTGGCACTGTACTTCAGGTGGGTGATGGCATTGCCCGTATCTATGGTTTGAACAATGTGGGTTCAGGCGAATTGGTTGAGTTCGAAAACGGAACAAAAGCAATTGCATTAAACTTAGAAGAAGATAATGTGGGTGTGGTATTGATGGGCGAAAGCGGCGATATTA
>DATAMD010000359.1:0-3494 GCA_036260755.1 Chitinophagaceae bacterium
TCCCGGAACATTTTTGCTGTTGATCCTTTCAACAAATGCATCAGGAAAACTTCTTTCCTTACCGTGTAAGATGCCAATTTTTTTCATGCATTATTTTTTTAATTATAAAATGAAATGGAGGATTCGATTTCAATTTAAATAAACTCGGTAACATTATTATAAAATACAGGATAAATTTTAAAGTTTATCTGCGATTACTTTACATTTGAAAATATGGTGGAAGAAAAAACTACTGAAGTATCGAACATTGTTACAGAACAACACATAATTGTATCGCAATATTTACAAAGGGAAGTGATTGCTGATGTATATCGCCCGTCAAAAAACTTTCATCCCGAATTAATGAATTTGTTATTGATTAATGATGGGCAGGATTTATTGAAAATGCCTTTCGGCGAAATTTTAAATCAATTGATTTCAGAGAATGAAATAGAGCCGATGATTTGCGTTGGTATTCATTGCGGCGAAGAAAGAAAACGCGAATACGGAACCGCGTACAGTGCCGATTTTAAAGGCCGCGGCGATAAAGCAGGATTATATACCAAATTTATTTTTGATGAATTATTGCCATTTATCAGAAAGCAATATCATGCGCCATCATTCAAAGAAAAATCGTTTGCAGGATTTTCGCTTGGTGGATTAAGTGCAATGGATATTGTATATAACCATGCGGAAGAATTTAATAAAGTTGGTGTTTTTAGCGGTAGTTTTTGGTGGAGACGAAAAGGCTCTGATGAAAATTATAATGATGAAACCGATCGTTTAATGCACTTACAAATATCGAATGGTAAATTTTATCCATGGATAAAATTCTTTTTTAGAATGTGGTGCACTGGATGAAACTGCCGATAGAAATAATAACGGTGTGATTGATAGTATTGATGATACTTTAGATTTGATTGTTGAGTTAAAGACAAAAGGATACACCGAGCAACATATTAAATATCTTGAATTGAAAGATGGTATGCATGATGTTGTTACATGGGCAAAAGCATTTCCCGAATTTTTAAAATGGGGGTGGGGCAAGAAATAACTTTTTTGGCGGAATGATTTTCTGCAAAACATCTGATGAATATTTTAAATAACAGCAAACAAAGCCCCGCGTACAAAACAAATTTGTTTTGCTTATCCTTAATAAAATATAACTGTAGTATTTAACCGGATTGGAATTTTGGTTCCTTCGGGTATTGGCAATTTGTAAATTGATTTCCCGCTTTTCAGGTTTTTTTCCAAAGAAATAGCCTCATGCAAAAAGAATCACTAAATAAAGCTCTAAAAACGCAAAAATCCTCAGATTCTTAATAAACCAAAACATTTTGTTAATATTATCTTGCAATTTGAAAGAGATTATTTGTTTTATTTGCATTGAAAAATTAACATTATGCTTAGTAAAAAAATTTTAACACTGTTTTTAACAGTCATGTTATCAGTTACGTTAATGGCACAGGAAACGACCTCTGATATTCAAGGTGTGGTTTCTGACGGGAGCAATTTAATTGCAGGCGCTGTAATCACTGCAATACATACTCCAACGGGTACAAAATATGTTACTACCAGCCGTAAAGATGGACGTTATAACTTGGCTAACGTAAAAATTGGTGGTCCTTACGAAATCACTGCTTCGTTTGTAGGGTTTAAGATCGAAAAACAAACCAACATTATCCTTACATTAGGTCAGGATTTTAAAGCAGATTTTGTATTGCAAACCGAAGCCAAAACACTATCTGAAGTAGTTGTAAAAACTACCACTCGTCAGGATAAAGTTTTCAATAACAGTCATACAGGAAGCCAGGAAATAATAACACGCGAACAATTGGACAGACTTCCTACTACTAATCGTTCGTTACAAGATTTTACCAAACTAACTCCAACAGCAAATAATTTAGCATTTGCCGGGCAAAGTAACCAATATAATAATGTTACCATTGATGGTGCTAATTTCAATAATTCATTTGGACTTGCTTCTACTTTAGGTGGCCAAACAAATTCTCAGCCTGTAAGTTTGGATGCAATTGAACAAATACAAGTTAACGTTTCGCCTTATGATGTTAAGAACGGGCAATTTGCCGGTGCCGGAATTAATACGGTAACACGCAGTGGTACCAATCAATTAAAGGCATCAGTTTATCAATATTCAAAAGGTGTAAATTATATTGGTTATAATGTAGGCGATATTCAGGTAGCCAAACAAAGTTTTGATTACTATTTAAAAGGCGCAACACTTGGTGGCGCATTGATTAAAAATAAATTATTCTTTTTTGGAAGTTATGAAGAAGAAAAAAGAACAGATCCCGGAACAACATGGACTGCATCAAATTCGTCAACGCCACCTAATGGTATCACAGTTTCAAATGCTAATTCGGATGTTTTAAATACTTTAAAACAATTTTTAATTACTAATTATAATTATGATCCCGGAGTTTATCAGGGATATAGTTATGTAACTCAAAGCAAAAAAGCTACTGCAAAAATTGATTGGAACGTAAATAACAATAATACTTTTACAATTAAGTATAATTATTTAAAATCATCCAGACAAGTTCCGGCAAGTAACAGTGGTTCAGCTAACACTTCTTATGGCCGTTCTCCAACCCAATATGGTTTGCCGTTTAATGGTTCCGGTTACACAATAAACAATGACTTTAATATTGTAATTGCCGAATTAAATACACGTTTCTCTAATAAAGCTTCTAACAAAATACAAGTGGGTTATACTGCTTTAAGAGATTATCGCTCGGCTGCATCTAACGGAGATTTTCCTTTAGTAGATATTCTTGATGGTAATGGCCAACCTTATACTTCTTTTGGTTATGAACAATATACTTATCATAATGTATTAAATACCGATGTATTTCAATTCAACGACATTTTTACATTTTATAAAGGCGCACACGAAATTGCAATTGGTACACAAAACTCTTATAAGAAATATCAAAATGGATTTTCTCCTTCTTATGAAGGTGTTTACCGGTTTAACAGCATAGCCGATTTTTATGCTTCTGCCGCAGGCACAAAAGCTGCTGCGAGATATGATTTATCATATACTTTAGGATCAGGTTCTTTTCCATTAGTAGGCCCAAAAGATCTTGAAATAGGATTTTTTGCGCAGGACAAGTGGAGAGCTAATAAAAACCTTACAGTCACTTACGGTATAAGAGTAGATATTCCTAAATTCTACAATACTTTCTTGTATAATCCAATTGTTGATGGCTTAACAGGATTTGTAAATGGAACTCATCTTAATACAGGCCAGGGGCCAACAACTAAACCACAATTTTCTCCAAGAGCAGGATTTACCTGGGATGTGCTGGGTGATAAATCTTTACAAATACGCGGTGGTATTGGTTTGTTTGCCGGTCCTCCTCCGTTTGTATGGATCAGTAACCAGGCAAGTAATTCGGGTATGGCTTTGTTTGGATCTATCAGCAATGGTTCAGGGTATATTTTCTCTCCTGATATTAATAAATACAGGCCATCAGCTTCAGCTACTTTAA
>DATAMD010000361.1:0-1501 GCA_036260755.1 Chitinophagaceae bacterium
TGATCTCAAAAATAGTCGATCCAATATTTTAGAAAAGATTATTTTTTTTGCCATTTGATATAAAAGATACTTCAGATGCCAGAACTTGCGAAGTATTATACTAACGAAATAACCCGAAATAAGAAAGAAAAGTTTCGTTTATCTGGAAAATTGCAACGCTCTTTTCCGATTATTTAACCTTAAAACAAAAACAATGGTAAAAAGTTTATTCACAGCATTCATGGGAATCGCAGGATTTATTTCAGCAACGGCACAAACCGACACAACTAAAAAGGCTGCGCCTGCCGCAACTACAACATTTACTTATTCGGTTGATGCTTATTACAGAGCTGATTTTAACAGCGCTCCGGCAGGAACAACTAACAATTTAACCAGTTTTACAAATGCAAGTAATTCGTTTGAATTAGGCATGGCTTCAATCAGGGTTGATCATTCTTTTGGCAAAATAGCTGCCACGGCTGATTTAGGTTTTGGCAGAAGAGCCGGAGAGTTTTCTTACAATGATGGCGCCGGTATTCCTGTAAATTCAGGTAATGGCTACACTTCATTGGCCGCAGTTAAACAATTGTATATTAGTTATGCAGCTTCTTCAAAAGTAAAATTTACCATTGGTAAATGGGCAACGCATATTGGCTGGGAACTATTGGATGCTTATGCTAACAGAAACTACAGCATGAGTTATGGATTCTCTTATGGCCCATTTTCACATACAGGTCTTAAAGCCGATATTTCTTTAGGAGGTAAAAGTGCTTTCATGATCGGTATTGCCAATCCAACAGATTTTTCTGTTAACACTTCGGGAAATAATATGTTTATAGCACAATTCAGTACAGGAAGCAAGGATGATAAATTTAAAGCATATTTAAATTACCAGGGTGGTACCGGAGTTGATTTTTCAAATATATCCCAATTCGATTTAGTATTAAATGCAGTGTTGAGCAGCAAATTTAATATTGATTATGATGGTACTATCAAATCGGTTAAAACGGGCAGCACAACCAATAGCTGGAGCAGCAATGCCTTATATTTTAATTACGATCCAACTGCCAAATTCGGATTAACGCTTCGCGGAGAATATTTCGATGATTCCAAAAATGTTGCAGGCGTTAACAGCAAAATATTTCAAACAACACTTTCAGGAAATATTCATTTAGATAATCTTACCATCATTCCCGAAATACGTTTGGATAATGCAGATAATGAAGTTTTCAAGAAAAGTGCCGGTACCCAAACCAAAAGCGATGCAAGTTTTATCATAGCCGCAGTATATAAATTTTAAAGTTTTATTTATTCATTAAAAAAATTGATTATGAAAAAAATCGAAGCAATTGTTCGAACATCAAAGTTTGAAGATGTAAAAACCGAGCTTAAAAAAATAGGGATCGATTTCTTTTCCTATTGGGAAGCTGCCGGTATTGGAAATGAACACATGAATATTCATCACAGTTACAGAGGAACTGTTTATGATACCCAATACATTCCCCGGATATTTATTTCGATT
>DATAMD010000371.1:0-2242 GCA_036260755.1 Chitinophagaceae bacterium
GCAACAAGGCTAATTATAAATAAAGCCAAATAAAATGCAATTGTTTTTTTCATAATTATTTTATACTATTTCAATCAAATACATTTTCGTGTTTATATAATCAACTCGTTATTTCATTTTGCTGCCACCTGTTTATTCTTAATCATTTTATTTAACTATTGTAAACTTCTCAGTAAAATTAGAATGATTGTTACCCGCCGACAATATATAATAGCCGCTGGACAAGCGGGAAACATCTATCTTAATTGGTGTTTGCCCGCTATAGTTTGTTACATAATTGATGACTTGGCGGCCTGATTCGTCATAAATAATAATTCGGGTTGATCCTGCTATATTTGAACCCATTTTTATATACAAATTATTATCTGAAACAGGGTTTGGAAAAACTTTTACCTGATCACGATCTATCGTTACAATTCCGGGCCCAACACTGGTTACAAGCACGGATTTTAATAAAACAGCAGTTGTAGAGAGTGAAGGAACAGAAATTGTAAATGAGTTTGAATTAACAATTACAGAATCTTTCTTCAGGGCATTATTAGTATTAGATATAAATGTTTCTGTTGAAGGAAGAGATGATAACTGCAATGTTTTATAATTTCCGTTATTAATATTAATTCCACTGAGATTTACTGTCACATTATGCGATGCATTGATATCTCTGTTTACGATAATTACTGTCATCGAATCAGCCGCAGTATTAATTGTTGTGTAAGCTGATACTGTATTTTCAAGTGATGAAATACTTGAAACACTATTGTTTTTTGCATATCGGCTAAAGAGATGTAAAGTTTCCCACATGCCGATAGACCAGTTCCATGGAGAAAACAATTCAACACCATTATTTGCAAATGTACCCAGATGCGAAGCATAGATAACCGATTCAAGATTCGGGTTGCTGCTTGACATGGTACCCCATTCGCTTAAGCCAAGTGTTATACCATGGTTTGCGCCAAAATATTGATCTAACCAATCGCTGATGCGTTGAAAAATATATTCTTTTGTTTGCGAATTATCCCATCCGCCATTAATTGATTTGATACCATTTGCACCCGGGTAATCATAATTTTTATCATAATAAATCCGGTGGCCCTGCAGTGCAGCAGCATCGCCGGCATTATTATATGAGGGATAGTTATGAAGATCTACAACATCTACCAACTTAATGCCGGTAGTTTTATATTCATCACCAAGGCGTTTAATAAAATACTCAAGCCAGCAATAATATTTTCCATTTATGTAGATGCTTTCATTTGACCATTTGAACCATTGCCATTCGGATGTGGAAACGGGGCCACAAAGTTTAATACCGGGGTATAATGCTTTTGCTTTCTTTGCAAGCTCAATGTAGCGATCCACAAATGCGGAAGAAGCTATCAATGTTGGCATTGCATAATCGTGCGTACCATTCCATACATCCACTTCATTGTCCATATTCCAGTATACAAACTGGTTTTTGTTCAATCCCAAGCCCCCGGTTCCAAACCAGTGATTAAGAATTCCAACCGAAGAATCAGCGGGCCATAGTTCAGTAAACAAAGTCATATCCCCATCAATCAAAGCCTTACTTCCTCCTTTGGGATCAGGTGTGCCACCACCGGCTAAATTTTGAGTAACTCCAGACCAATACTGCGATTGATTGTATCCCCAGTCATTAAAATTATTATTGGTGTTGGATGCAACCCTGCCCAATAATTGAAAAGCAAACATGCCCTGCATGTCTGAAAAATTGTTTTGAATATTTTGAGCCATTGCATCCCAATCGGCACTGTAAACATTGTTGTACCAGTCAGGATGAACCGTGATTTTTTTACGCCAGTTATAACCTGTTGCATTATTACCGCCATTCACGCGGGCAAAACGCAAACCTGCATCCTTATAAAATTGTGCAGGTTTGTCAAACCAATCGTTCTTGCCATATATGTATGGCGAGATTAATCGTTTGTTCTGGGTAGCATTTATCGTAATGGAAACATCTTGCGCAATTGCAGTATTTATCAAACAACTATTCAATATTACAATCCCGATAATTAAAACACAGTATCTTTTCGCAATACAAATTTTTATCATGTTTTTTATTTTTGTGTAATCCCTTTCCAATCATCGGTTCTAAATGGCACTGCCGGTAAACCTTCTTTGTTTATCAAATTACATTCAGGATTATCTGGATTGTAATATTGAATAGTTGTTTGATAAATACTGCAATTGCGCAAGATGTTTCCATTACGATAAATGCTACCCA
>DATAMD010000375.1:0-4489 GCA_036260755.1 Chitinophagaceae bacterium
CTGCTAAATTTTCGTGGCGGAACATGGCAATTTGCGGCGTTAATTTTCCCATCACAATATTCACAACATATTCTGTTACAAACCGGCCTTCTAAAGCATTTACAACTTTCAACACTTTAACAACATCGTCCTTAGCTTCAATTTTTTCTTTTGGATGTTTGCAATTATCGCAGTTACCGCAATTTTTATTTTCCCATTGTTCGCCAAAATAATGCAACAGGGTTTTTCTGCGGCACACACCGCTTTCGGCAAAAGCAACTGTTTCGTTTATTAGTTGCGCACCAACTTCTCTTTCGCTTAAAGGCTTATCGCGCATCAAATGTTCGAGCTTGGAAACATCTTTGTGCGAATAATATAAAAGGCACAAACCTTCCATGCCATCACGGCCGGCACGCCCCGTTTCCTGATAATAATTTTCGATTGATTTTGGAATATTGAAATGAATTACAAAACGGATATCGGGTTTATCGATACCCATTCCAAACGCAATGGTGGCAACAATTACCTGAACATCTTCGTTTAAAAACTGATCTTGCCTTTCAGCTCTTAATTTTTGATCTAATCCGGCATGATAGGCAACAGCTTTAATATTATTGGCCATTAAAATTTCGGCCAGCTCTTCGGTTGTTTTTCGATTGAGCGTATAAATAATTCCGCTTTTTCCTTTGTGTGTTGTGATGAAGCGGACAATACTTTTAATGGTTTGTTCTTTCTGAATTTTTGGAATGATCTCATAATAAAGATTAGACCTGTTGAAAGAAGAAATAAAAATATTTGGATTACGAAGACCAAGGTTTTTTACAATATCGCTTTGCACTTTTGGTGTTGCAGTTGCTGTTAGTGCAACAACAGGAACATCAGGATTAATGATGTCCATCATTTCGCGAAGTCTTCTGTACTCGGGACGAAAATCGTGTCCCCATTCCGAAATGCAATGTGCTTCATCAACGGCAAAAAATGAAATAGTCAGATCGGAAAAGAATTCTAAGTTTTCTTGTTTGGTTAATGTTTCGGGAGCAACATATAATAATTTGGTTTTGCCTGCAATCAGATCTTCTTTTACTTCTTTGATCTGACCTTTATTTAATGAGGAGTTGAGAAAGTGCGCCACATCATCTTTTTCGCTGTAACCTCTTACCAAATCAACCTGGTTTTTCATCAAAGCGATAAGCGGCGAAACAATGATGGCGCATCCCGGCAAAATCAATGCAGGCAATTGATAGCATAAACTTTTGCCACCGCCTGTTGGCATGATTACAAAAGTATCTCTTCCCTCAAGCAAACTATTGATTGCTTTTTCCTGCGTTCCCTTAAACTCGGTAAAACCAAAATGTTTTTGCAAAGCAGAATGGATATCGTGCGTTTTAGAAGCACCTCCTTTTACAGATTTTGGAGAGGCTTTTTTTGTAGCAACCGGTTTCTTTGTTAGCGTTGTTTGCGACTTCTTTGTACTTTTTGCCATTGATATAAAAATTTCTATTCCGTAAAAACGGATTTTATACGACTTATAAGATAAAACATTTTGCCGAAAGAGTTCAATAATTTTTTAGAACGGTCGGGTACAACAATGTTCCGATTCGGCGGAGTGTTATTAATTATGGTTCTGTTTTAAACCATAAAACCTTTTTCAAGGGTAGCGAAGTTAAACATCAGTCAGAGTAAATACAACAGATTGTTGTTAAAGTTTACCTTTGCGCCCATGAGTTCATCCATCATACAAAAAGCACTGCATACCATAGCGCTGGAAGCGGCATCGATAAAAGGGCTGGAAGCCTTTATCGGCGAGGGTTTTGAAAAAGCGGTTCAAACAATTTATCAGTCAAAAGGAAGGTTGGTTGTAAGCGGCATTGGCAAAAGCGCTATTGTTGCCCAAAAAATTGTGGCAACGCTTAATTCAACCGGAACACCCTCTTTGTTTATGCATGCAGCCGATGCAATTCATGGCGATCTGGGCATGATTCAAAAAGATGATGTTGTTTTAATTATCAGCAAAAGCGGCGAAAGCCCCGAAATAAAAGTTTTGGTGCCACTGATTAAAAATTTCGGAAATAAACTGATCGGCATTGTTGGAAATATGGAAAGTTTTTTATCCGCTCAGGCCGACATCGTTTTAAATACCACCGTTTCGCAGGAAGCCTGCCCCAATAATTTAGCACCTACCAGCAGCACAACTGCTCAAATGGTAATGGGTGATGCATTAGCCGTTTCTTTAATGGAATTAAGCGGCTTCTCGGATCAGGATTTTGCAAAATATCATCCCGGAGGAAATTTAGGCAAGCGTTTATATTTAAGAGTTGAGGATATTTATAAAAATAATCTTCAACCGAAAGTTTTATCAACAGCATCTTTGAAAGAAGTAATTGTTGAAATAACCGAAAAGAGATTAGGTGTTACCGCAGTTGTTGATGCAAATAATAAAGTAGAAGGAATTATTACCGATGGCGATTTAAGAAGGATGTTAGAAAAAAGTAATCACATAGAAAACATCACAGCAAAAGAAATTTTATCTCTCAATCCAAAAACAATCGAACCCGATGTTTTAGCTGTACAGGCATTAGACCAGATGCGCAAACACGATATCAGTCAGTTGATTGTTGAATCGGGAAAAAAATATCTTGGCATTTTACATTTGCACGATTTAATAAGAGAAGGAATAATTTAATTAATTTATAAACACACCTCTTCTTTATTGCTGTAAACACACATTATATTTGCGCCACAAAAAATCTATATGAATAAACATCACTACGTTGCTATCATGGCCGGAGGAATCGGAAGCAGGTTTTGGCCAAAGAGCAGAACATCATACCCCAAACAATTTTTAGATATTTTAAATACCGGCAAAACGCTTATCCAGTGGACATTTGAAAGATATGCCGCATTTATTCCAAAAGAAAATATTTTTATAGTTACTTCTGAAGAATACAGCGGAATTGTTGCCGAACAATTACCCGGTATTCCAAAAGAAAATATTGTTGCAGAACCCAGCAGAAAAAATACGGCGCCTTGCGTTGCTTATATTTCGTTTAAACTTTTGCAGAAAGATCCCGAAGCATCATTAATAGTTGCGCCAAGCGACCACATGATTTTAGACGGAGAGAATTTTAAAAAGATTACCACACAGGCATTAGCTTTTGTTGATCAGAAAGAAGCATTTATTACACTCGGCATTACTCCAACCTATCCAAACACAGGGTATGGATATATTCAATTCGATTCAAAAACAATTGCCGATAATATTCATAAAGTAAAAACGTTTACCGAAAAACCCAACCTTGAATTAGCAAAAACATTTGTAGCAAGCGGCGAGTTTTTATGGAACGGAGGCATTTTTGTGTGGAAAGTAAAGACTGTGATAAACGCTTTCGAAAAATATCAACCCGAAATGTTTGAACTGTTTGATGGCGAAAAAGAAAACTTCAACACAAAGAAAGAAAAAGAATCCATTAGCAAAATTTATCCGCAGTGTACCAGTGTTTCTATCGATTATGCAATTATGGAAAAAGCCGATAATGTTTATGTAATACCATCTTCTTTCGGCTGGAGCGATTTAGGAACATGGAACAGCGCGTACGAAAATTTAGATAAAGATTACCTTGGCAACGCAGTTGCTTCGGATAATGTGATTGTGATTGATGCAACAAAATGTATGGTTAGTGCACCGCACGAAAAATTATTATTGTTGCAGGGCCTGGATGATTTTATTATTGTTGATACAAAAGATGTGTTGATGATTTGTAAAAAAGATAAAGAACAAGCCATTAAAGAATATGTGGCCGAAGTGAAGCGCAGCAAGGGCGACAAGTATTTATAAAAAATATTTGTATTAAAAGTGGCGGGTTAAAATAATTTAACCCGCCACTTTATTTTTTTCGAATTCTTTCCACGCGAGCACCAATCTTATTTCTCCAAAACTTACATCATCGCCAAGTTGTTGTTTAATTGGTGTGATGGAACCGCCATCAAAATTTTGTAACACAGGTTCTATTAAAATTATTTTTTCGCGGGCAACAAGCTCTTCAATTTTTATTTCGCCCAAAGAAATATAATGTGCCAAATGGCCTTCGATAGTTTGAACTGTGAAATTTCTTTCGGCAGCAATTTCCTGAACCGATTTACCTTCTTTATACAAATTAAAACTCTGCAATTTTGTATCAACCTTTGCTGCTTTTGACTTTTCCTTTTTTTCTTTCTTCGGAATTTTTTCCTGAATGTTTGATGATAAATTGTTGGCAGCAGAATATTTTAAAATAACATCTAAAAATTCCTGACCGAATTTTTGAATTTTTGCTTTACCAAAACCATTTATTTTTTCTAATTCATCCGGCGTTTGCGGCAGATATTGTGCCATCTCTTCTAATGTTTTTGTACCGGCAACAAAAAAAACAGGGATATCGGCATCGGCACAAATTTTATCTCTCAGTAGCCGCAATTCCTTGTGCAGCAAGGGATGCGGCGAATCGGTTTTTTTATAAACGGCACCGGCATA
>DATAMD010000378.1:0-6130 GCA_036260755.1 Chitinophagaceae bacterium
CAGCAATAATTTCATTTACATTTTTTACTGCTTTTAAAACACCGCGGCCAAAATATTTTTTCTTATCACCATCGCGTAATTCAACTGCTTCGTGAATACCGGTGCTTGCGCCGCTTGGCACGGCTGCACGGCCTAATGCACCATCGTCGGTTATTACATCAACTTCAACTGTTGGATTACCGCGGCTGTCTAAAATTTGTCTTGCATGTACTTCAATAATGTAACTCATGATTGATCATTTAAAGATTAAGTGAGAGATTGCTCTCATTATAAAATCGGTTGCGGGTGCAAAATTAATATAACTATTACAGATATGGGAATGATAATTATCACTGTTTGATGGTGAGTGATCGGAACACGTCTTCGAGGCTCTGTGACTGCATTTGAAGCGAAACAATATTTAAATTTTGTTGCAACGACAGTTGCAATAAATGCTTGCGCAACGCTTCGGGATTATTGGTTTGAATAGAAACTTTATTGTTAACAAACGTTAGTTTTTCTGCTGCAATTAATTTTATTTTTTGCAATTGCTCTTCGTTGATAGTTTCAAATTCAACTGTAAGAATATTTTTTTCCTTTTTATACTGATTGATATTTGACAAAGAATCATCGGCAACAATTTTTCCTTTGTTGATGATGATTACCCTGTCGCAAACAGCCTGCACTTCCTGTAAAATATGCGATGAAAATAAAACCGTTTTATTTTTCCCCTGCTGTTTAATTACGTTTCTTATCTCGATGATTTGATTGGGATCTAATCCGCTGGTAGGTTCATCTAAAATTAAAACTTCGGGATCATGAATTAATGCAGCAGCCAATCCAACACGTTGTTTGTATCCTTTCGATAGTTGAGAAATTTTTTTCTTTTGTTCGAGTTGCAATCCGGTTAATTCAATAACCCTTGCGATTTCCGATTCACGATTTCCGATTTGATGAACACCGGCAATAAACTGCAAATATTCCTTCACAAACATATCAACATACAAAGGATTAGATTCGGGCAGGTAACCGATTTTCTTTTTAGTTTCAACAGAATTATTTTTTACATCAATGCCGCAAATGCTTACAGTGCCTGCATCCTGCAACAAATAACCGGTGATGATTTTCATGGTGGTGCTTTTTCCGGCACCGTTGGGGCCAAGAAAACCAACAATTTCTCCTTTATTTATCTCGAAAGAAATATCATCAACAGCTTTTTGTTGGCCGTATTGTTTTATTAATCCATGAACTTCGATTGACATTGCAATATTTATTTCTGCGAAAATAGTATTTAAAACAAAGAAGGCTTTGTATTGGTTGGTAAACAAAATACAAAACCTTCTTTCTAACCTGCCGAATAAAGTACAAAGCGTACAAGAGTGCGACGCCGGTAAAGCTTAATTGAAATACAAAAGCTTAGTACAAAATAATTTTTCTTTAAAATTCATCAACAAATTTTATTGTTTAAATGAAAAGTTGAATGATGGTTTTTTTCATACCCAAAAATTATTATCTTCAAAAACATTTACAATAATTAAATTGTAAAACCATTGAAAATTTACCTTAAACAAAAACAAACATTTATGGAACAAACAACGATTGCTATTAAAGACAATTCGGCTAATCCCGGCCCATTAGGCTTATTTGGATTTGGCATGACAACTGTTTTGCTTAATCTGCACAATGCAGGTATTTATGAAATGAATTCTATGATACTTGCCATGGGATTATTTTATGGCGGCATTGCGCAAATCATTGCCGGTATTATGGAATCGAAAAAGAATAATACTTTCGGCATGACTGCATTTATTTCGTACGGATCGTTCTGGCTTACACTTGTTGCATTAATTGTTTTGCCAAAATTGGGATGGATCACTGCCACATCGGGCGAAGGAATGATTGCTTATTTAATTATGTGGGGCATCTTTACCGCATTGCTTTTTATAGGTACATTAAAAATAAACCGTGCATTACAATTTGTGTTTGCCACATTAACTATTTTATTTTTTTTATTGGCCGCAGGCGATGCAACAGGCAATGCAGCATTAAAACAATTTACAGGGTACGAAGGAATTGTTTGCGGTGCATCGGCCATATACACAGGCACAGCAGGTTTATTGAACGATGTGTACGGGAAAACAGTTTTGCCTGTTGGTGCAGTAAAATAAAAGCGTGCATCAACTATAACTTATTATTAATTCTAAAAACCCGGTTTTTAAATTAGCCATTGCTTAGTTTCGAATACAAAAATTACTTGTCATGTCATATCCTTATCAAATTAAATCTTTAGAACAATATCAAAAGGAATACAAGCAGAGCATCGATGATCCTGTAGGATTCTGGAGTAATATTGCCGAACATTTTTCGTGGAAAAAAAAGTGGGATACTGTTCTTGATTGGAATTTTAAACAACCTCAAGTAGAATGGTTTAAAGGCGCTAAATTAAACATCACAGAAAATTGTTTGGACAGGCATTTGGAAAAATTTGGCGATACACCTGCATTAATTTGGGAACCCAATGACCCCGATGAACATCACCGCATCCTCACCTATAAAAAATTACACGAAAAGGTTTGCCAGTTCTCGCATGTATTAAAAAATAACGGTGTAAAAAAAGGCGACCGTGTTTGTATTTATATGGGAATGATTCCCGAATTAGCTATTGCTGTATTGGCTTGCGCAAGAATTGGTGCTATTCATTCTGTTGTGTTCGGAGGTTTCTCGGCACAAAGTATTGCCGATCGTTTGTACGATGCACAAGCCGAATATATTGTTACCTGCGATGGTGCTTACCGCGGACAAAAAGATATCCCTTTAAAAAGTGTGATTGATGATGCTTTGATTGGAAACAGGATTGTAAAAAAAGTTATTGTTTCTACCCGTACAAGAACGCCGGTATCTATGATTAAAGGAAGGGATATTTGGTGGGAAGATGAAATTAAAAAAGTAGAAACATTGGGCTTAACCGATTTTCCTGCCGAAGAAATGGATGCCGAAGACCCGCTCTTTATTTTATACACTTCGGGCTCAACAGGCAAACCAAAAGGTGTGGTGCATTCCTGCGCCGGTTATATGTTATTTACCAATTACACTTTTGTAAACGTGTTTCAATACCAGCAGGGCGATGTACATTTTTGTACAGCCGATATTGGCTGGATAACTGGCCACAGTTATATTTTATACGGCCCGTTAAGTGCAGGTGCCACCACATTAATGTTTGAAGGAATACCAACATGGCCTGATGCAGGAAGGTTCTGGAATATTATTGATAAGTTTAAAGTAAATATTTTATATACTGCGCCTACCGCCATAAGAAGCTTGATGGGCTTTGGTTTGGGGCCGGTACACGGTCACGATCTAAGCAGTTTAAAAGTTTTGGGAACCGTTGGCGAACCAATTAATGAAGAAGCATGGCATTGGTATGATGAACATATCGGAAAGAAAAAATGCCCCATTGTAGATACCTGGTGGCAAACAGAAACAGGTGGTATTTTAATTTCAAATTTAGCAGGCATCACTCCGGCAAAACCATCGTTTGCAACATTGCCAATGCCCGGTGTTCATCCGATATTGGTTGATGAAAACGGAAAGGAAATTGAAGGAAATAATGTTAGCGGAAACCTTTGCATCAAATCGCCGTGGCCTGCTACAATCCGCACCACGTACGGCGATCATGAAAGATGCCGCACAAATTATTTTGCAACTTATCCCGAATTATATTTCACCGGCGATGGCGCTTTGCGTGACGAAAATGGTTTTTACCGAATCACCGGCCGCGTTGATGATGTATTAAATGTTAGTGGCCACCGCATTGGTACTGCCGAAGTAGAAAATGCAATTAATATGCACGCAAATGTGGTGGAAAGCGCTGTGGTAGGCTATCCGCACGATATCAAAGGACAAGGAATTTATGCGTTTGTAATTTATCAGGGATCACATGCGCAAAACACACATGGCACTGCCGACTTAATCAGAAAAGATATTCATCAAACCGTTACCCGAATTATTGGCGCCATTGCAAAGCCGGATAAAATTCAATTCGTAAGCGGCTTGCCAAAAACAAGAAGCGGAAAAATCATGCGCCGCATTTTAAGAAAAATTGCCGAAGGCGAAACAGAAAATCTCGGTGATACAACAACGTTGCTCGATCCGGGAGTTGTTGAAGAAATTAAAAACGGTAAATTATAATTTTGTAGATGATGTAATTTTATTGTTCAAAAAAGTAAAAGGCAAAACGCCATTAACCGAAGCAGAAGCAAAAGAAGTTTCTTTATTTTTAAAAGTACACCAACAAAAAATAGTTGATAAATGGAACAAAGTATTCGTATATCATCAACCGGTAAGTTGCGAAGTAATAAGCATCAAACTAAAAAGAACACGGCAATAACTATTTCTAAAGCTTATTATCTTAACAACTATTCTTTGCTGTTATTTTTTAATAATGGTGAGCAAAAAATTATTGACTTCTTACCTGTTTTTTCAAAATATGCTCAGGGTGCTTTCAGCAAATACAAAGAACTTAATTTATTTAAGAAATTTATTGTTGCAAATGGAAATATTTATTGGGGTAAGAATGAAGATTTGATTTTTCCAATATCTTTTCTTTACAATTTGCCTCATACAAGAAAAATAAAAGAAGAAATACTTTATGTTATTTGACCGAAATTATAATCGATTCGTTTATTAAAAAAAAGTCCATGCAAATTGTACGGACTTTTTTTATGTACTAAACTGCAGAACACGCATCTGGCTGCGGTTGCGTCGCACACTTCAACATGAGGAATACTTTCAACATGAAAATAATTTTCCTCTTGTTTATTATTTCAAATCAATTAATCTTTCTTCAAAGCAACGCGATATAATGTTACACCCATAAATGCAAAGCAAACAGCGGCTAAGAAAAAATAATTTATTTGGCCTCCTAATATTTTCGAAAGCTTATTTTCGGCACTCCAATTTTTTAAGAAATCTGTTACTTTATCATTTACAGAAAGCATGGCAACAACAACACCGGCCAATGCACCACCGGCAACCAGTCCCGTAGAAAATAAATTTCCTTTGGCTAAATCTTCTTCCTCAGCATTTAATTTTTTTTCATTTCTATTTTTCTTCCAATCAACAATTCCCTTAATTGCGCCACCTGCAAAAATTGGAAGAGTTGTACTTAATGGCAAATAAATTCCTATTGCAAAACTTAATGCTTTAATACCGCAAAGCTCCATCACTAAAGCAATACATGCACCAACAATTACAAATTTCCAATCCAGGTTAAATGATAAAATTCCTTTAATTAATGTTGCCATTAATGTTCCTTGCGGTGCAGGTAATTTTTCTGTTCCTATTGCATGATGAATTCCCTGAGCTAACATTTCGCGTGTTGGTGTATCTAATATTTTTACTGTTGCGCCAATTGCAATTGACGAAACTATTGCACCAATAAATAAAGCAATTTGTTGATAGCGGGGAGTAGAGCCAACTAAAAATCCTGTTTTTAAATCCTGCGATGTTGCACCTGCATTTGCTGCAGCAATACAGATCATTCCGCCAACAACCAATGCCATTGGTTCGTACACTTTACCGGTCCAACCAATTGCAATAAATACCAAACAAGTTCCCATTAAAGTTGCAATCGTCATTCCGCTAATCGGGCTGTTTGATGAACCAATCAATCCAACAATTCTCGATGCAACGGTTACAAAGAATGCCCCGAACATTAAAACTAAAACGCCCACTAATAATTTGCTGCCAATATTATCGCCGGGAATTTGCGGTAAAATTGCCATCAGCACAATTAAAATTACACTGCCAATACCCACAACTTTAATTGATAAATCTCTTTCTGTTCTTAACACAGACGAAGTTTCTTCTCCATTATTTTTTAATGAGCCAATACTTCCTTTGAATGATGAAATAATGGTTGGAATAGTTTTAAATAATGTAATAAAACCGCCTGCGGCAACGGCTCCTGCACCAATTTGGCGTATATAAGCAAAATATAATGCAACAGAATAATCATCGAAAGTATGAGTTGCAGGATTCCATGTGCCTTTGCCGCCTGCTTTAGTTACATCCATTAAATACCCCAACTTATTTAATTGCATGGCAACAATATCAGGCTGAACTAATGCCGATAATAATGGAATAAAAACAA
>DATAMD010000383.1:0-20898 GCA_036260755.1 Chitinophagaceae bacterium
CCCCGAAATTCAAAATACCCGGCATCAATGGATAACAGTTGAAAAATCAAATGCAAAAATCAACAAATCCTATTTTCAAAACAGCAGTTATTTTAATAAGACTGAAAATGAAAACGAATCGGTAAAACAATTATTATTTACGATTGAAGTTGGCGGCCAAAATTATCTTATCACCGTAAATAAATCAGAAGCAGAAACAGAAGATTTATTAAAACTTATTATTCTGGTAACCATTGGGATGATCGCATTAATCCTGTTACTTAATTATCTTATCAACAGAAAACTCATCAATAAAATATGGCAACCGTTTTATAAAACGATTGATGATATTAAAACGTATCAGGTATCGGATAAACAACCAATGCAGTTATTAAAAGAACCAATTGATGAACTGAATTTATTGAACGATAGTTTAAATAAAATGACGCAAAGCATTTACAGGGAATATGCTGCGCTGAAATCTTTTACCGAAAATGCATCGCACGAAATGCAGACCCCGCTTGCAGTTATACGCTCCAAGATAGATTTATTATTGCAGCAATCAGAACTAAAAGAGCAAAGTTTACAACAAATTTTATCGATCGAAGATGCGGCACAACGGTTATCTAAATTGCACCAATCATTATTATTATTAACCAAGATCGAAAACAAACAATTTGTTTTAAACGAACAGGTTGATCTTAAGAAAATAATTCTCGAAAAAATAATAGAACGGGAAGAGTTGATTGATTCGAAGAAATTAAAAATCGTAACAAATTATCGGGAAGTTATTCTTTCGTTTCATCATCATCTGGCAGAAATTTTATTCAACAATTTATTGAACAATGCCATAAAATATACACCCGAAAACGGCACGATTGATATTGAGTTGAACGAAAATTTTATTTGTTTCAAAAATGATGCAACCAGTGAAGCGCTTGATGCAAATAAAATTTTTCAACGCTTTTATAAACCATCCGATTCGGGCGACGGAACAGGATTAGGGCTTGCCATCATCAAAGAAATCTGCAATTTGGCCGGGTTTACTATTTTGTATTCATTCAACCATCATCAACATATTTTTTTAATAAAAATTAAAACAATCGAATAAGCTGTGATGAAAAAAATAATCAATTTTATTTTTATTATTTCGTTTTGTATTCCGGTTTTATCGCAGGAAAAATCGTTGGATTATTATATTAATGCCGGCTTACAAAACAATCCTCTGTTTAAAGATTATAATAATCAAAAACTAAGTAACCTGATCGACAGTTTGAAAATTTTAGCAGGATATAAACCGCAGGTAACCGGCGTCAGCACTAACTTTTACGCACCTTCGTATAAAAATTGGGGTTATTATAATGCCATAACAAACGGCGCAAATTTTGCACAGCAGGTTGTTGCCACGCAACGGTTGGTGAGTAAAGAAAATCTTTCCAATCAGCACGAATCTATCCGGCTTTTAAATGAATCGATTGATATTTCCGGAAAAGTTACCGAACAGGATTTAAAAAAATCAATCACTGCACAATTTATTGCTGCGTTTGGCAGCGGGCAACAATATCAATTTAATAAAGAAGTGCTCGACCTGTTAAAAAAAGAAGAGTTGATTTTAAAACGAATGACCGAAAAAGGAATTTATCGCCAAACAGATTATTTAAGTTTTTTAGTAACCATTCAGCAGCAGGAATTATTAATTAGTCAGTACAATCTTCAATTTCAAAACGAAGTGGCTGCATTAAATTATTTATGCGGGTTAAGAGATACTTCTTTTGTGCAATTAAAAAAACCTGATCTGCAAATTGCAGTTTTGCCCGAAGCAGAAAGCTCTGTTTTTTACCGGCAGTTTGTTGTTGACAGTTTAAAATATAAAAACAATATTGTGCAGATTGAATATAATTATAAACCCAAAATAAATTTATATGCCGATGGCGGTTACCTAACTTCTTTTGCCGAACAGTATTATAAAAATTTTGGAGTGAGTGCCGGCGTAACCCTTACTGTGCCTATTTATGACGGCAGGCAAAAGAAAATGCAGGTTGATAAAATTGCTATCTCCGAACAAACACGGCAAGGCTATCGTGATTTTTTTAAGAAACAATACGAACAAAATATTGCACAATTATTTCAGCAGTTGCATTCCATTCAAAAATTAATTGATGAAGCCAGCAATCAAATTAAGTACACCGAAATTTTAATTGAAGCAAACAGAAAATTATTGGAAGCCGGCGATGTTAGAATGCCCGATTATATTTTGGCAATCGGTAATTATCTAACCGCAAAAAATATCATCACACAAAACAATATCAATAAACTGCAGATCATCAATCAAATTAATTACTGGAACAGAAAATAATAATTATGAAACAACATCAACCTATATTTTATTTACTTTTTTTAGTTGCTGTATTTGTATCCTGCAAAAATGATTCTACAAAAAAAGATGCAGAACCGAAAGAAGAAAAAACAGAAATTACAGGAACGCCTGTTACCATAATTTCACCCGAACAAGGAAGCATGAGCGATGTTGTTGAAGTAAATGCAGTATCCTCTTTTTTATTGAAGAGCTTCGTGAAAGCCAATACGGGCGGCTATTTGCAGACGGTGAATGCGCAATTGGGAAAGTACGTAAGCAAAGGGCAAGAGTTGTTTGTAATTAAAACAAAAGAATCGCAAAGTTTAGGAAATACAATAAATGCATTGGATAGTTCTTTGCATTTTGATGGAGTAATTCATATTAAATCTCCGGGTAACGGTTATATCACTCAATTAAATTATCGTGCCGGCGATTATGTTCAGGATGGCGAGCAATTGGCCACCATCACGGATACAAAAAGTTTTGTTTTTTTATTAGACCTTCCTTACGAGCTAAAACCCTTCCTTCCAAACAACAACGAACTGCAATTAAAATTACCCGATGGAACTTTTTTAAATGGCCATGTTGGTGCTGCCATGCCAACCGTTGATGCCGTTTCGCAAACGCAGAGTTATATTATTAAAGTAAATACCGATAAACAAATTCCCGAAAACTTAATTGCAAAAGTGAGTTTGATAAAACGATCAAAAATTAATACAACATCATTGCTTAAGGCCGCTGTGTTGAGCAATGAAACACAAAGCGAATTTTGGATCATGAAAATGATTGATAGTGTTACTGCCGTGAAAGTGCCTGTACACAAGGGTTTGGAGACAAGCGACCATGTAGAGATTTTATCGCCGGCACTTTCATCAACCGATAAAATTTTATTAACCGGTAATTACGGATTAAGTGATACTGCCAAAGTAACCATCATAAAATAATGTAATGATGAAAAAAAAATTTTTCACTGCATATAAAAATCCGGTTACTGTTTTGGTGGTCATCATCATCATGGGCGGAATGTTTGCCTACAGCAAATTGCAAACAGCATTGTTTCCGGAAATCACTTTTCCTAAAATAAAAATCATTGCCGATGCGGGTCAGCAGCCTGTAAAAAAAATGATGATTACAGTTACACGGCAATTAGAAAATGCAGTAAAACAAGTGCCCGATTTAAAAATGATTCGCAGCACCACAAGTCGTGGCACTTGCGAAATTTCTGCATTCATGGATTGGAAAGCAAACATTGATATTTCTCAACAAAGGATTGAATCGAAGATTAATGAAATAAGAAACACATTGCCGCCCGATATAAATATTACGGTAGAAAGAATGAATCCATCCATTCTTCCTATCACCGGATTTTCTTTAGAGAGTAAAACACGATCGCCGATTGAAATGAAATTATTGGCGATGTACACCATTAAACCTTTTCTATCGCAGGTTGAAGGTGTTTCCGAAATACGTGTGATTGGCGGAAAAAATAAAGAATACTGGATGGTGTTGAATGTTCAGAAGATGAGTACACTGGGCATTACACCCGATGCCATCAGCACTGCATTATCGCAAACAAATTTTATAAAATCAAACGGATATTTAAGTGATTATCGATTGTTGTATTTAACGGTAACCGATGCATCGGTTACATCAAAAGAACAATTACAAAATATTGTTATAAGGAACGATGGCAAAAGAATTGTGTTATTGAAAGATATTGCCGATGTTCAAATTCAGGAAGCAAAAGAATATGTAAAAATAAACGCCAACGGCCACGAAGGAATTTTGCTGGCCGTCATCAAACAACCCAATGCCAATTTGATTGAGTTGAGTGATAAGATGAGTTTAAAATTAGAAGCATTAAAAAAAATAATTCCGAAAGATGTTTCCATTCAACCATTTTATGTGCAGGCCGATTTTGTAAAAGATTCTGTAAAAAGTGTAACCGATAGTTTGTGGATGGGATTGGGATTGGCTATGCTCGTTGCCATAATTTTTCTTCGTTCGGTAAAAGCAAGTGCCGTTATTTTAATTACCATTCCGGTAATTATTTTATTAACGCTGATTTGTTTGTATGCCATCGGGCAAACATTAAACATTATGACGCTTGGTGCCATAGCAGCAGCGATAGGTTTAATTATTGATGATGCCATTGTGGTGGCCGAACAAATTCACCGCACACACGAAGAACATCCCGAAGAGCCAACAACAACATTGGTACAAAAAGCCATTCATTATTTATTTCCTGCGATGGTGGGTTCGTCATTAAGCACCATTGTTATTTTTCTTCCGTTTGTTTTAATGAGCGGTGTTGCCGGTGCTTATTTTAAAGTGATGACGGATACCATGATCATTACATTGGTTTGTTCGTTTTTTGTGACATGGATTATTTTACCGGTTATTTATTTATTGTTTACAAAAAACATAAATATCAATTCACTTCAAAACAAAAAAATAAAATCTCATTCAGTAAAAACACAACGATGGGTTGGTTTTTTTATAAGGCGGCCTTATTTTAGTTTTTTAATTTTAATAAGTTTATTTTTTTTCTATTTATTATATCTATCCAAAATTAGAAACCGGATTTTTACCTGAGATGGATGAAGGAAGTATTGTGTTTGATTATAGCTCGCCACCCGGAACATCATTAGAAGAAACCGATAGAATTTTACGCGAAGTAGAAAAAATAATTATTGCTATTCCTGAGGTGGAAGCATACAGCCGGAGAACCGGAACGCAGATGGGATTTTTTATTACCGAACCCAATCGCGGCGATTATTTAATCCAGTTAAAAAAGAATCGTACAAAAACCACAGAAGAAGTTATCAGCGATATCAGAAAAAAAGTTGAAGTCACACAACCCACGCTGCGCACAGATTTCGGGCAGGTGATTGGAGATATGCTGGGCGATTTGATGACATCGGTTCAACCCATCGAAGTAAAAATTTTTGGTAACGATCAAACCAAATTGCAGGAATTATCAAAACAAATTGCAGCAATTGTTTCAAAAGTTGATGGCACTGCCGACGTGTTTGATGGAATTGTAATTGCAGGCCCCTCCATCAACATCGAACCTAACAGTTCAACATTGGCGCAATATGGAATTACGCCGGCTAATCTGCAATATCAATTGCAATCATCGCTCGAAGGAAATGTTGTGGGAACGGTGTACGATAGAGATCAATTAAGCAATGTTCGATTAGTTTATCCCGGCAATAAAACATTAAGTGTTGCAGACATTGAAAAGACTCCCGTGTTTTTACCGAACGGGAAATTGCAACCCATTAATCATTTGGCAAATGTTCGTTTAAATTCGGGCGATGCAGAAATTCAGAGAGAAGATCTGCAATCAATGGGCGTTGTAACTGCACGGCTCGAAGGAAAAGATTTAGGAACTGTAATAAAAGATATTCAAAAAGAAATATCAGCAAAAATTGCATTGCCGCAAGGTTATGCAATCGTGTATGGCGGCGCTTATGCCGATCAGCAACAATCGTTCAAAGAATTATTAGCCATCATGATTGCTGCAAGTTTATTGGTGTTTGGCGTGATTTTATTTTTATTCAGGGATTTTAAAGTTGCTATAATTATTTTATTAATTGCGGTGTTGGGCATCAGCGGAAGTTATATGGGATTATATTTTACTCACACTGCATTAAACGTTGGAAGTTATACCGGATTAATTATGATCATCGGCATCATTGGAGAGAATGCCATCTTTACTTTTTTACAATTTAAAGAATCATTAAAAACATCTGATAAAGTTGATGAAGCTATTATTTATGCCATCTCAACAAGGCTTCGCCCGAAATTAATGACAGCGATTGGCGCCATCATTGCATTACTTCCCATTGCATTAGGATTAGGCACCGGAACACAAATGCATCAACCATTGGCCATTGCTGTGATTGGCGGATTTGTTGTGGCATTACCATTATTATTAATTGTGTTGCCGAGCATGATTCGTTTATTATTTAAACAAAAACACAATTCAGAATCTCTACAAAATGTATAAATAGATTTGAGCATTATAAAATTAATTTTATGAAAACAATCTTTGTTGCCTGCTCGCTCTTCTTTTTTGTAGCAATTGCTGCACAAGAAAAAACAAAAATCCCGGTTGAAGTAAAAGCATCTTTTGCCAAACAATTTTCAGGAGTAAAAAATATTAGATGGGGTAAAGAAGATAAAAATTTTGAAGTAGATTTTTTGCAAGGTGATAAAAAAATGTCGGCATTATTTGATGCATCAGGAAAATTAAAAGAAACAGAAGAATCAATTTCAAAAAACGAATTGCCTTCTGATGTAATTCCTTACTTCAATCAACACTATAAAAATATTACGATAAAAGAAACGGCGAAAATCACAAAATCGGATGGCGAAATTAATTTTGAGATCGGCACAAAAGGAAAAGATATTTTATTTAATGCATCCGGCAGTTTTATTAAAGAAGTAAAAGATTAAAACACGAAATATGAAAAAAACAATTTTTATTTTATTTGCAACGGCATCATTGTTTGCATCGCTGCAAAACGCAAATGCACAAAGCGGTTACAAGGTTGCTAAAACATTTCATGTAGCAAGCAATGGCGGCTGGGATTATATTGCGGTTAATCCACACAGCAATAAATTATATCTTTCGCATGGTACACAGGTAAATATTTTAGATAAAGCAACCGGCGATTCGCTGGGCATCATTCCAAACACAACCGGTGTGCATGGTATTGCTTTTAATGAATCGATGGGAAGAGGTTATACCAGCAACGGAAGAATTAATTCGGTTACTGTTTTTGATTTGAAGACAGAAAAAATAATCGATCAAATTGCAACCGGCGAAAATCCCGATGCAATTATGTATGATGATTTTTCAAACAAAATAATTACCTGCAACGGCCGCAGCAAAGACCTTTCGGTGATTGATGCAGTAACAAATAAAGTTATTGCAACTATTGCTGTCGGCGGCAAACCCGAAACAGCAGTAAGCGATAATGCAGGAACATTATTTGTAAATATTGAAGATAAAAATGAAATAGTAAAAGTTGATATTAAAGCTGCTAAAGTTTTAAATCGCTGGTCAATTGCTCCAGGCGAATCGCCAACAGGTTTATCAATCGATACCAAAACAAAAAGATTATTTGCTGGATGCGAAAAACAATTAGTGGTGATTGATGCAACTAATGGAAAACTTATAACAACACTTCCCATTGGTGATGGTTGCGATGGCACTGCATTTGATCCGAAGGCAAAATTAATTTTTACTTCAAACGGATCGGGAACAGTAACTGTAATTAAAGAAATAGCTGCCAACGAATTTAAAGTGTTGGAAAATGTTGTTACCAAAAAAGGAGCAAGAACAATTTGTGTTGATGAAACAACGCATAAAGTTTATTTGCCAACCGCCGATTTTGAAACACAGGCAGCAGGCGAAAAAGGCCGGCCAAAAATGATTGCCGGAACATTTCAGGTATTGGTATTGGAGAAATAATTGTAAACAACAATAAAATACCAAAATAAAAAACCGCTTTAAAATTAAAGCGGTTTTTTATTTAGTGGTGGTGTGGGGCGGGATTGAACCGCCGACACAAGGATTTTCAGTCCTTTGCTCTACCAACTGAGCTACCGCACCTCCTTAAAGGGCTGCAAATATAAGCGCAGATTCCAAATTGCAAAAATCAAATTAAAAATCAATCGTTATTCCAATTAAAATTCGCAATTCTTTGGCGTTCTTGCAAAGGCAATCACATCACGAATATTGGTCATTCCAGTTACAAATTGTACCATTCTTTCAAAACCCAATCCAAATCCGGCATGCGGCACGGTTCCAAAACGGCGTGTATCTAAATACCAGCTCATTTCTTCGGCAGGAATGTGCATGTCTTTCATTCTTGCTTCTAATTTCTCTAATCTTTCTTCACGCTGACTGCCACCAACAATTTCACCAATGCCGGGCGCCAGAATATCCATGGCAGCAACGGTTTTACCATCATCATTCATCCGCATATAAAAAGCTTTAATGGCAGCAGGATATCCGGTAACAATAACCGGTTTCTTAAAATGTTTTTCAACCAAATATCTTTCGTGTTCACTTTGCAAATCAATTCCCCATTTTACTTCATACTGAAATTTCTTTTTCTTGTAAGCTGCACTGTTTAATAAAATATCAATGGCTTCTGTGTAAGTAATTCTTTCGAAAGAATTGTTTAAAACAAATTCTAATTTTTCAACTAATCCTAATTCACTGCGTTTATCCTGCGGCAATTGTTTTTCTTCATCAGCCAAACGTTGCGATAAAAATTCAATATCCTCACGGTTATTATCCATTGCATATTGAATTAAATATTTAATAAATTCTTCTGCAAGGTTCATATTATCTTCAATATCAAAGAAAGCCATCTCAGGTTCAATCATCCAGAACTCAGCCAGGTGGCGGGTTGTATTAGAATTCTCGGCACGAAAAGTTGGACCGAAAGTATAAATTTCGCTAAATGCCATCGCACCTAATTCGCCTTCTAATTGCCCGCTTACGGTTAAGTTGGTACTCCTACCAAAAAAGTCTTCTTTAAAATTAATGCTGCCATCTTCATTTTTTGCTGCAGTTCCATCAATGGGTAATGTTGTTACTCTAAACATTTCGCCGGCACCTTCGGCATCGCTTGCAGTAATAATTGGTGTATGCAAATAGACAAAACCTTTATCGTTAAAAAATTTATGGATGGCATAAGCCAACGAATGACGGATACGGAATACCGACCCAAAAGTGTTGGTTCTAAAACGCAAATGCGCTTTCTCTCTTAAAAATTCTAAACTATGTTTCTTGGGTTGCAACGGATATTTTTCGGCATCACTATCGCCCAAAATTTCCAGGCTTTTTGCTTTTACTTCAATGCTTTGCCCCTTGCCTACCGATGCAACAACAATACCCTCAACTTTAATGGAAGCGCCTGTAGTAATGCGTTTTAATATGGTATCATCCAATAAACCCAGTTCAACAACAACCTGTAAATTATTATTGGTACTGCCGTCGTTTAATGCAATAAACTGGTTGTTGCGAAAAGTACGCACCCAACCCATAACTGTAACTTCATGTCCTGTTTGCTCGCTTTGCAGCAGTTGCTTGATCTTTGTTCTTTTGTTAAACATCTTTATTTTTTTTGTTACCGGCGGCATCAACATCGTTCAGCTCCTGTTGCGTCGCACACTTGTACTTTTTGTAATTCTATTCAGCTTTTCAGAGCGGCAAAGATAAGTTAATGATGTTACCAAACACATTCACAATAATTAATCGGGCCATATTTCCCGTAAAAATTTGTTTGTTTACAACAATTTGCCGTAACATTGCAGTGGAATCGGACTGATTTCGTCTTCAAGAAAATCCCACAGACTCGTCAGTTTATCTCTTTTCCAATAAGACAACCGATATAATTTTCAATCTCTATTAGACCGGATTAAAACAATTAGACAACTTGAATTTTCTTTCACACAAATGATTTTATGTACGACATTTCGCAATTAAACGACTTGCTGATGCCCGAATTACTGGACATTGCCGAACAATTAAAGATTGGTAATGCAAAAAAATTAGAGAAAAAGGATCTTATTTACAAGATCCTCGACTCGCAGGCAACAAAGGCAAGCGAAACAAAAGAAGTTAAAAAAACACGCACTCGCAAACCCATAACAGTTAAAGCTTCTACGGCAAATATTACCGAAGAAGCCGAAGTAATGCAGGAAGCACCGCACAGCGAAAAACCTGCAGCAAAACATCGTGGGCGCAAAGCAAAAACCGAAGAGCTCGAAGTAATTGATGAAGCTCAATTAAACCTGGGACATCAAATATTAAAAGCAACAGAGGACATCGATGATAATATTAATGAAACAGCCGTTGAAGAATCTATTATAAATAATGAGGGGAATGAAAACGAATCGGTTCAGGAAGCACCGCAACAGCCACGTCAGGCTCATCGCCGCGAACCGGCCTTCAATATTGAATTTGATGGTGTAATCTCGGGCGAAGGTGTTTTAGAAATGATGCCTGATGGGTATGGTTTTTTACGTTCATCAGATTATAATTATTTAAGCTCTCCCGATGATGTGTATGTTTCTCCATCACAAATAAAATTATTCGGATTAAAAACAGGCGATACCGTTTCGGGCTATGTTCGCCCGCCGAAAGAAGGCGAAAAATATTTTGCTTTATTAAAAGTTGATGCCATTAACGGCAAACGCCCCGATGAAGTTCGCGACCGTGTTCCGTTCGATTATTTAACGCCGTTATTCCCGTACGAGAAGTTAAATTTATTTACAACTTCTACAAATTACAGCACAAGAATAATTGATTTGTTTACGCCAATCGGAAAAGGCCAGCGCGGATTAATTGTTGCACAACCAAAAGTTGGTAAAACAGTTTTGTTGAAAGAAGTGGCTAATGCCATTGCGGCCAATCATCCCGAATGTTATTTGATGGTGGTGCTGGTTGATGAACGCCCCGAAGAAGTTACCGACATGGAACGCAGCGTTAAAGCCGAAGTGATTGCTTCAACATTTGATGAGCCTGCCGAAAAACATGTTAAGGTTTCTACCATCGCCTTGCAAAAAGCAAAACGGTTGGTTGAATGCGGACATGATGTTGTGATTCTCTTAGACTCCATTACCCGTTTGGCACGTGCACATAATACCGTTGCTCCATCGAGTGGTAAAGTATTGAGCGGTGGTGTGGAAGCTAACGCCATGCAAAAACCAAAACAATTTTTTGGTGCTGCCAGAAAAATTGAACACGGCGGATCATTAACCATTTTAGCAACTGCATTAATTGAAACAGGAAGTAAAATGGATGAAGTTATTTTTGAAGAATTTAAAGGAACAGGTAATATGGAATTGGTGTTAGACAGGCGTTTGGCCAACAGAAGAATTTTTCCTGCCATTGATCTGGTTGGCTCTTCAACAAGAAGAGATGATTTGTTATTAGCAGCCGATGTATTGCAACGCATGAATATTTTACGTTTATACATTAACGATATGAATACCGAAGAAGCAATGAACGAATTATTAAAACGTATGCGCGGCACAAAAGACAACGAAGAATTTTTATCGAGCATGAATCGCTAAAAGTTTTAAGTTATAAGTTTTAAGTTATAAGAAAGCCGCTTCAAAATTGAAGCGGCTTTCTTATTTTATTTTTTTGAAAATTATTTTTATTGATGCCATGAAAAAGGAACGTTGAAATGAGTGACACAAGCCTCATCTGCCTTTCAGACATCTTCTCCAATTGGAGAAGAGAAATGGATGCAATCTTTTTTATGCCATGAAAAACAAAAGCCGGCAAACAAAAAATTTTATTTCAACAAAATAGTATCAAATAATCGCAGAATTCTTTTGTACTCATCCGTCCAACTGCTTGGCTCAACAAATCCATGATCTTCTAAAGGATAAATAGCTAATTGCCAACTATCTTTTCCTAATTCAATCAACCGTTGATTTAATCTAACTGCATCCTGAAAGTTTACGTTCTGATCAATCACACCATGACAAATCAACAAATGATTTTTTAATCCGTTTGCAAAATTTATTGGCGATGATCTGGCGTAAGAAATACTATCGTTAAAAGGTTCGTTTAAAATGTTGGATGTATAACCATGATTGTAATGTGCCCAATCGGTAACCGGCCGCAATGCAGCGCCGGCCTTAATTACATCGGGTGCGGTAAACAAGGCCATCAACGTCATAAAGCCGCCATAACTGCCGCCGTACATGCCAATGCGTGTTGAATCGATACCCAATTCTTGTATCAAATATTTTGCTGCATCCACTTCATCATCCAAATCTTTTCCTCCCATGAAACGATAAATCCCGGTGCGCCAATCTCTGCCATAACCACTGCTTCCGCGATAATCAATATCAATAACTGTATAACCTTTATCGGTTAATAAATTATTGAACATTTGTTCTCTGAAATAACTGCTCCACCAATAATGAACGTTTTGTAAATAACCTGCACCATGCACAAAAATTACAGCTGCATTATTTTTAATTTCTTTTTTTGGCTCGAATAATTTTGCATAAACAGGTTGACCATCTCTTGCCGCGAAAGTGAAAATTTTATTTTCTCTCCATGTGTAAGATTTAAATTCATCGCTTTGTGCTTTTGTGGTTATTTGAGTAATTTTTTTATTCGCAGCATTTTCCTGAACAAATAATTCCCATGGTTTTGTAATGTATGAATAACGGTACGCAATATTTTTTTCATCGGGCGATAATGTTACTTCATAACCACCGGTCATAGAAGTAATTTTTTCTTTTGATGATCCGTCGATTTTTATTTTATACCAGTTTTGTTTGCCGGGATTTTCTTCGTTGGTAACTAAATAAAAATATTGTTTTGATTTGCTTAACCATACATCCTGAATTTCGTACTTTCCTTGTGTGACCTGCGTTTTAGCCGATGTGCCGATGTTGAAAGTATATAAATGCGAATAACCGCTTGCTTCGCTTTGAAAATAAAAAACATTATCGTTTATCCATTTTATACTTGAACCAAAACCACTTGTGCCCGGGCCACCAATCCATGCTTCATCGCGTTGGCGATCTAATAATTTTAATTTGCCCGTTGCAGCATCGAGTTGCATGATCCATCGGTCTTTATTATCCTGCGAACGAATATCAATAATAAGAGCCGTTCCGCTTTCATTCCATAAACTGTTATTAAAAATTACTGGACGAACAACAGGTTTATTATTTGCAAATTTTTGAGGATAATCTTTTACATAATCGGGTTGATCAGTGATGCCGGGAATAGAATCTGTTACAACAAACAAAACTGTATCTTTTAATTTATCGTACACACAAAATTCGTATTTGCCCGATGGCGCACCCACTTTTGTACGGTTGGGAATATCAGTTGTAAAACCGTTTTCGGTAATATAGTCAGGCACAACAACTGTTTTTGCATTGGTTGGCGCTGTGTATAAACGATACGTAATAAATCTTCCATCGGGACTAATCTGCAAATTTTGTAAAGACTTATCGCCGATGTTTATTGTTTTTAAAGTATCGGATTCTTTAATTGATTTTAAAAAGGCATCGCGTTGTTCTTTTTTATTTTTTCGGAGTTTGATGATATCCGAAGTGAACAATTGATTTTGCTGTAACCATTGTTCTTGCTGGTTATTATTTGTTGATGCCGCTGCTGCATTTGCACTTCTTTGTTCGCCGCCATTTCTACCACCACCAAATGCAGGCACAGCACGTGTTTCAGTGCCTTTAGAAAAATTAGTTAATTGTTGGATGAATCCTGTTTTTATATTCCATGCAAATAAATTTTGATTACGGATAAAAGAAATCCATTCATCTTTCAAAATAAATTTCGGATTGGTTTCCTGTTCTTCGGTTTGTGTGATGCGAATTGTTTTTGCAGATTTAATATCCAATAAAAAAAGATCGCCGCGATACGAATAAACAATTTGCGAATAAGCAGCATTATAACTGCCGTTGTTAATTGCACTTAATAATTGCGCCTCGTTATAATTTAATTTAACCGGCTCTTTGCTGTTGAGTGAAAAAATATAAAACGAATCTGAAATATTTTTTTCGGGATTCCATAAAAAGAAAACCGATTTGCTGTCCCATGTCCAGGAAATATTTGTTGGTGATGTGCCGATCCATTTTGGATCTCTCATAATTTTTTCAACGGTTAATTGTTGGGCAGATGCAACGATGTTGAATGAAATAAAAAAAAGGAAAAATATTTTTCTCATGTCGGAATTGTTTTGATGCTATAAATCTATTGCATGAGCATTGAAAACTTTTTTGTTTTTTATGAATGGATGAATGTTTCAAAATCTTGATGTCGCAAATTGCGATGTCAGGTTGAGTGTTTTTAAACAGCAACAATCTTTTTTCCAAAAGGCATTAATGAAAGTTCTATTAATTGAAAGTGTTTTCGGCCGAAGGGAATGCCGATGATGCTGATAAATAATAAACAACCAAAAATAAAATGAGAGATGGCGGCACATAATCCGCCGGTAAATAACCAGATAATATTTCCGATGGTTTGCAAACAACCGCCGCCATTATTTGCATAAACAATTTTACTTCCAAATGGCCAGAGAATAAATGTTGCTAATTTAAAACATTGCAAACCGAAAGGGATGCCGATGATGGTAAAGCATAAAACAAAACCACCAAATAGATAAGCTAAAGCAGAAATAAATCCGCCGAAAATTAACCAGATTATGTTGCCGATAAAATTCATTTTATTTTTTCTGAAGAATAAAGTTATGCAGTACAAGTGTGCGACGCAACAAAAGCATTATTGAAAATTTGCCGCTCGTAACATAATTATTTTAACAGCCAATCGTAAAAAGTTAATACGCTCATCCAGCCCATTGCTGCAACAACCAACCACCCTGAAAGCCGCATCCACAAAGGATGTTGATAACCCTTCATTAATTTTATTTTTGTTGATGCAATTAAAATGATGGCCAGTGCAACAGGCAAAATAAATCCGTTGGCAATGCCTGCAAATAATAATAATTGTTTTGGTTTACCGATGAAAACAAAAATGCAGGTTGATAAAATGATGAAGATTGAGATACATAACCGTTCGTATTTTATAAATACCGGATGAAAAGTTTTAAAGAATGAAACCGATGTATATGCTGCGCCAACAACCGAAGAAATAGCTGCGCTCCACAACACCACGCCAAAAATCCTGAAACCAAAATTTCCTGCGGCAGCCTGAAACACTGTGGCAGCGGGATTATCGGCATTTAACACCACACCTTTAATTACCACGCCAACTACTGCAAGAAATAAAATAAAACGCATGATGGTAGAAATAATAATTCCGCTGATGGCACTTTTATTTACTTGCTCGATGCTGTTTTTTCCTTTGATGCCGGCATCCAATAAACGATGTGCGCCGGAAAAAGTTATATAACCGCCAACTGTTCCGCCAACAATTGTTACGATGGCAGCGGTAGAAATTTTTTCTGGAATGAAGGTGTGATGAATTGCACGTATCAGTGGCGGATGTGCGGCATAGGCAATAAATAATGTCAATAAAATTTTTACTGTTCCTAAAATTTTTGTGAAGCCATCCAACATTTTCCCGATTTCTCTTACCCAAAATAAAATTAAAGCAATAATGCAACTGATGATGGCGCCTTCTTGAAAACTCAAGCCGGTCAAGACGTTTACGCCAAGACCACATCCTGCAATATTGCCGATATTAAAAGCAAATCCGCCCAGAACAACCATTGCAGTTAAAAAATATCCGAGGCCCGGTAAGAGTTGGTTGGAAAGATCTTGTGCACGCATTTCACTCATGGTTAATATTCTCCATGTATTTAATTGGGCGCCGATGTCCAATAAAACCGAAACAATAATTACAAATCCAAAGCTTGTTAAAAGTTGTTGTGTAAAAACAGTTGTTTGCGTTAAAAAGCCCGGGCCGATGGAAGAGTTGGCCATTAAAAATGCAGCACCTAAAGTGGCACCCCCAGCCCCTGAAGGGGAGTTTTTAAACCACCGATTTAATTTCAATATTGTTTAGTTTAAGAGTTTCATTTATTTTTTTTGCAAAATCAACAGCATGGTCTCCATCGCCGTGAATGCAAATTGTTTCGGCAACAATATTAATTTGTTTGCCCGAAATGCTTGTCACGCTTTGCTTTTGTATCATTTGCAAAACCTGTTGTACCGAAATATTTTCATCTTCAATCAATGCGTTGGGTTGATTGCGTGAAGTTAAACTTCCATCATCCTGATAAGTTCTGTCGGCAAAAACTTCACTTGCTGTTTTTAATTTTAATTTTTTTGCTTCGCTGATCAAATGACTTCCACTCAATCCATAAACAATTAAATTATCATCAATATCTTTTATTGCCTGAGTGATGGTGTTTGCCATTTCTATATTTTTTGCGGCCATGTTGTACAAAGCGCCATGCGGTTTTACATGATGAAGTGTTGTTTTATTTTCAACACATATTTTATGTAATAAAATAATTTGAGCAGAAATTAATTTATATAAATCTTTTTGCGATAAAATAATTTCGGTTCGGCCAAAATTTTCTTTGTCATCAAATCCCGGGTGTGCGCCAATAGCAACGCCATGCTGCAAAGCCGCTTCCACCATGCGTTTCATGGTTTCCATATTTCCTGCATGATAACCGCAGGCAATATTGGCGCTGCTGATGAAAGGCATCAGTGCAGCATCGGTTTGTAAACCTTCGCCCATGTCGCAATTCAGATCAATGCAAATCATATTTTTCGAAAAATGATTTTAGATGAAAGTTACAGGCATTTTGTAATTGAATGATTTTTTGATATTGATCGAACAAAATATCTTCGGCTTCCTGTTGTTCGATTATTTTGAAATTAATTTTTTCGTTCGGGTTTAATTGCGCCAATTTAGAAATATCGGCCGAAATAACATGCGCAATTTTTGGATAACCACCGGTTGTTTGATGATCGGCCATGAGAATAATCATTTGCCCATCAGGTAATAATTGAATGGTTCCTTTTGTAACACCTGATGAAATTAATTGCTGTGTGTTTTTTAATGACAGGGCTTCGCCATTTAATCTGTAACCCATGCGGTCGCTTTGGTTGGAAATAACAAATGCAGAAGATTGCAATAATTTTTTTGCATCCTCATTTAACCAATTATATTCTGCCCCTTCAATAATCCTGATATTATTTTTATCGGTATAAAAATCTTTTGCAGATGCTTGCCAGGAAAGGGTTTCGCAATCTTTCTGTTTTAATGCTGCAGCATAATTTTGAAGAGTGCGAAAATTAATTTCATCATGCTTTTTTAAATTTCTTCCTTTATAACCACCGGCAATAGCTTTGCAGTTTGTGCTGTAACTGTTTAACCAAAGGGGTAAACCAAATCCATCGTGCACAGCCAGATAAGTACGTGAACCATTGATTGGTTTTTTGAACTGAAGCACACAATTTTTTTCGATAATAACGGGCGTATTTATGGGCACTGCAATATCATTGATCATGGCATTAAAATCGGCACCGCAAAGAGCAATGAGCGATTGTTGTTTAAATAAAATAACAGATGCGGGAAAATGAAATTCTATCACCGCATCATTCAAATTATTACCAACTAAAAGATTTGCTGTTTGTGCAGCAACAATATCCATTACACCGGTTGGATTAATTCCAAGATGCTGAAAACCGTATCTTCCGAGATCCTGAAAGCTATCGGCAATGCCATGTTTGATGATGCGGATACTCACAAAAATTCTTTTAGTTTTTTAAATTCATTTAAATTGATCGGTACAAATTTTATTTCATCGCCGGCTTGTAAAAAAACAGGTGTTTCTCTGGTTGCATCAAATAATTTAAAAGGTGTTTGCCCAACAATATTCCAACCGCCGGGTGAGTCGAAAGGATAGATACCTGTTTGTTCTCCGGCAATGCCAACGCTTCCTGCGTGTACTTTTATGCGTGGCTGTTTTTTTCGCGGCGTGATTATTTTTTCGTCAACCGATCCCATGTAAGCGAAGCCGGGCAAGAATCCTATCATGTACACCTTGTAAATTTTATTGCAGTGCAATTGAATAATTTCATCGACGGGAATATTTTTTTGATGCGACATTTCTTCCAAATCAATTCCCAGCGAAACATCATAACAAACCGGAATTTCTATTTTTTTTGTGGATGGATTTATGTTCCAATCACAATTTGTTATTACATTTTCTATTTCGCTTTTGATGAATAAATAGGCAGAAGAATGCTTTTTTCTAACAGCAATCACATTGTAAATTATGGTAATTGAACTGTAAGCCGGAATAATATCTTTTATAAAATGCAGGGTTTGTTTTTGCAGATGATAAAAGAGTGCAATAATTTTTTGATTGATGCTTTCATCAATTATATCGCTTAATATAATTGTTAAAGCATGATCGCCAAGCGGGGAGATTTGATATTTTTCGGTGCCATTCACATTCTCAAAATACAATAATATTATTGCCTTTTTTAGTGGAGAAATGATTTTAAAATGAATTATTGCATTGAAACGAACATTGCTGTATTTTTGCGATCCAAAATTTCAGACTCCTTAGCTCAGCTGGTTAGAGCTACTGACTCTTAATCAGTAGGTCCAGGGTTCGAGTCCCTGAGGGGTCACATCAGAGTAGATTTTCAAGTTTAAAAAGCCGCTAAAACATTGATTTTCGCGGCTTTTTATTTTGCTTCCTAAAAATTTTTATTCTTGCATCGAGAGTAAGAATAATATTATTCAGCAAATTAAATCATCGTTTATTTTATTTCTATACCATGCAATATCCCTTCACCGGAAAGTGAAGGCCCCGAATTAATACCATAACGGGCTTCACCTCCAATTATGGTAGTATTTTTTTCAATAGGATATTTATCTTCACCAACCTCAACTTCAGCATTAATACCTGCTTCAATACCGGCTGTAGCAATAACACCCAAATCGGTGACCCCATTATTATTCCATTCAATAAAGCCGCCGCCACCGGCACTTATTTCACCTGCAAAAATGCCCATTTTTTTCGAGCCCAATGATTTAGAAAGAGTAAGTTCCGCATGCGCATTATAATCTCCTGTATTCAAATTTTCTGAATAGTTTAGTTTAAACCCGGCAACATCAATAGTATCAGTTTCTTTACCACAGTCCCAATGTGTTGCACTAAATGGAGTTATAATGCTAACATGTGAAGTACAATGTACTTCATCAAAGTCGGGCAATTTATGCAGTAATACCACGTCGCCATTTTTCTGCTCGAAACAAGTAGCCTGAAGATCAAAATAAACAGGTACAGTAGGTATGACACTTCTTCCTGGATAAGCATATAATGCATCTAAAAATAATGCCTTTAAGCTGCTAACATAGGCTTGATAAGCGCCATCATTATCTGCATAAGTAAATGTTCCAAAAAAAGCCATATCACTAACATATACTTTTATGTGTTTAATATAATCGGCGGCAGAGCTTTCTACAAGCGGATTATATTTCCCCAAAAAATTGTCAACAACAGGTGCGGCAGCCTGACAAAATTTATCGTTAAAATCTTTTTCAATGGCAACTAATTTAGCGTCTTGCTCTAATTCGGTATTGCCGCTTGATTCCGGATTCTGCCTCAGATAATCTTGCTTCGATTGTTCTATTCTTTCTCTTATTTTACTCAGCTCGCTGTACACGTGCATTTCATCGGTTGTAATATCTTTAAATAGCTCTAATTTTTCTTTTACCATTCGTGTCATATAATCGTTAAAATCATCATTTACCGCATCGGCCATTTTACCGGCTTTTATTTGCATGAAGTTGGCAACTATCGGGCCTTGCGGCGGATTAGCCATCATTTTTTGAAAAGTTGCCGCATAACCATCGGCAGCCTCTTTGAATGAATTGCTAAGCACCTGTTTAGCATCGGCAAGCTGCTTTTCAAAAATTTTCCATTTTTCGCTCAATGAATTTTGCCCGTTAATATCGGTATAAAAATCTTCGGGGCGGAATACCAGCATCGAGTCTAAACCAAGCGGGTCGGGCGGTTTAGGTAAATTCCATTTTATGTTATCGCTCGAAAGTTTTTTGCCAAGTTTTTTTAATTTATTTTCTTTATCGGAACTATATCCGTTCTGAATTGCTTTTATTAAATAATCGATAGCCTGTTGTGTATTGCCTTTCTGTAATTCCAAATAACATTTTGTGTAATTGGCTTCGGCATTTCCTGCAAAAAAATGTAAACTGCTATCGATATATTTTTCCGATTTATTAAATTCTCCCAAGCCAAACCATGCCTGACCAATATTATTTAAGATGGTGCTGTTGTTGGGATATTCTGTATTTACTTTTTGCAATATCGGCAATGCCAAATGCTCGCCGCCATTGATGTTTAGCAAGGCTGCAAAATTATTTACATCATTCACATTGAGGTTGGGTTGTGTAACAGCTTCAGATAAAATATATAAAGCTGCCTGCGGATTAGCTTTATTTAAAAAAGCAGCCGCAACACCACTGTAATTAAAAATATTATTATCAGTACTTGCCGGTATTTGTTTAAGGACCTGAGTTGCTAAATTTTTATTTTCTGCCGAAATTTTTTTCTGTACTGCAGGTTTTAATTTTTGGAGATAAGTTTTTAATTGTTCGTTGGTAAAAATTGTTTTAGGCAAAGCTGCAATTCGTGCAGCATCTTTTTTAGGAAGCGTTTCAATACCAAAAAGTTTATTTTTTTGTTGTTGCGAAACATGCTGCATGGCAAAATTCATTTGCTGTTGCAGGGTTTTTGAATCCATATTCGTATTCGGCATTTTTGCTTTTCCCATATATTTCTGCACAGCCGAATCCTTCATCATTTTTTTTATTTGCGGATCGTTCATCACTTTCTCATATTCTTTCATAGCATCCTGCAAATCTTTTTTTGATGGCGTTTGCGAAACAGCAACACTGCTTATCAATAAAAAAATGCCAATTAAATATTTCATCTTTAAATTAATTTAATAAATGATTGAGTTTTTTTAATCAATCACACTGCCGGCATAACTTCTCCCGAATGAACACAGTTATTTTTTAATTGAAT
>DATAMD010000384.1:0-1547 GCA_036260755.1 Chitinophagaceae bacterium
ATGTTATATTAGTTATATTCGTGTTGTAAAATCAGGTAGGTGAAATTTTTTTCAACATTTTGTATTGCTTTATTCTTTCAAATACATATCTCTGCCCAAAATTTTGAAGTTAGCGGAATAGTTGTTGATGCTAAAACTAAAATGCCTGTAAGCGGGGCCACTGTGTTTATTAATAACACAACAAATTTTTGTATCACCAATGATAGCGGCAGGTTTACAATAGTTGATACAACTGATAAAATGTTTGAAATTGTTTGTACCAAAAAAGGATACGAAAACCTCAATCATTTATACAAACTGCTGCCTAAAAAATATACGCTTCGTTTTGAAATAACAACGGCCAAAGATCATAAACCTGCGGCTGACAGTCTCTTGAAAAAAAATAAAGAATATTGGGAATCATTATTTCTTACCGAATTGCTTGGCGTTGAATCATCTCAGTTTTGCGAAGTGGCCAATATGGATGCACTGCGATTTACTTATATTGATTCTGCAAAAGAATTGCATATTACTGCCGCTGAACCTTTAATTATTTTTAACGAGAAAATCGGCTACCTTATCCATTGCAGCTTTACTGATTTTATAATTAAAGAAAACGGCAATAGTGATAATGAAATTTTTGCTTGGTATAAACCTTTAACATCAAAAGATGCTGATGTTGTAAACAGATGGTTTAATCAAAGGGAATCGGTTTATGAAAATTCGCTGTTGCATTTTATGAGGGCTTTGTATGCTGATGATCTGGTAAATCAGGGGTTTAATACAAAGTTTATTACCAGGATTTTTAAGACAGATTCTTTGTATAAACGAATTGATAAGGTAATGAGAGAAACGGATACAAAGCTTTATACTTTGCTGAATGCAGCACCATACAAACAAAACAATTATGTTGATCTGATAGATAAAAAAATAATAGCCTCTTCATATTTCAGGAATGCTGACAGTGTTGTATCACTTCAGTTTCACCATAAAATTATGGAAGTCATTTATAAAAAAAAGTATTATAATATTAATGATTCCCGACCTTTAAATTCTGACAAATTCATTCCCGCTTCATATATAGTAATAAAAGACAATCAAAAAATAATCATCGAACCAAGTGGTGCATTTTACTATCCGACAGATATTGTCATATCGGGTTATTGGTCTGAACAAAAATTAGAGAATATGCTTCCAACCGATTTTCGTTCTTTATATACTTTCTGATTTTTATTTGCTTTTTAACTTTTATTTCATCTGCTTTTCTCAGATGTTAATACTTACATTTGTATTACTCATTTTTCTTTAGAAAACAATTGTTATGAAAAAGATTCTTCGGTTACTTGTAATTTTTACACTTATTTTAATTTCATCAAACATCCATGCACAATCAGCCAGAGAAAAAATTTCTTTGGATGAAGGATGGAAATTTCATTTAGGCAACTCTACAAATCCAAAAAAAGATTTTAATTACGGCATCGAAAATATTTTCGCTAAGGGAGGTGAAGCCGGTAATACCTGTATCAATCCAGGTTTTAATGATGCCGATTGGCGAAACGTAAATCTAC
>DATAMD010000390.1:0-3985 GCA_036260755.1 Chitinophagaceae bacterium
GTTAGGAATTGAATTTGTTTTAATTGGTAAAGACACAAACCTTTATCAATTTAAAAATGAATTAAGATGGAATGAAATTGCTTATAAATAATAATCAAAACTATTCCCCAAAATCAATTTAATTAAAAACTATGAAGTGGAATTCACATGAGTTTATTTGGCTCGACTGGGTG
The DNA here is from genome assembly GCA_036260755.1 of Chitinophagaceae bacterium. Taxonomy (GTDB): domain Bacteria; phylum Bacteroidota; class Bacteroidia; order Chitinophagales; family Chitinophagaceae; genus CAIQDX01. The sequence goes on from DATAMD010000390.1 coordinate 174, forward strand.
ATTATTGCTGTTGGAATTTTGGCTGTATCATGGGCTGTATGGCGTTCTATACAAAAACACAAACGTTCGATACAGGGTGCCGATAGTGAAGACTACCTGTTTGGTAAAGGTGAGCCATGGTATATTATTGGTGCTGCAATCTTTGCTGCAAATATTGGCTCAGAACATCTTGTAGGACTTGCAGGCACTGGTGCAAAAGCAGGTGTGGGTATGGCGCACTGGGAGATGCAAGGCTGGATGATACTTATTCTGGGCTGGCTCTTTGTGCCGTTCTATCAACTGATGAACTCTAAGTTGGGGAAAATCATCACAATGCCCGACTTCCTGAAAAACCGCTACACACCCCGTACCGGTTCGTGGCTATCTATCATTACACTTATAGCTTATGTACTTACCAAAGTGAGTGTAACAGCATTTACCGGAGGCATCTTTCTGGAAAGTCTTCTTGGCTTACCATTTTGGTACGGTGCTATTGGTTTGATAGTTATAACGGGTGTATTTACCGTTTTTGGGGGAATGAAGGGGGTAATGACATTGTCGGCAATTCAAACACCTATACTTATTATTGGTTCATTCCTTGTACTTTTTCTTGGATTGTCAGCGCTCGGAGGTGGCAACATCGGTCATGGCTGGACTTCCATGATTAACTATTCTAAATCACTAAGCGTTGGAGCCGACGGCGTTGCACACGGAACAAACCACATGTTCCATTTCGAAACGGGTGATCCGTTGTACGACGACTATCCCGGTTTTTGGGTATTTATCGGAGCTACAATTATTGGCTTTTGGTATTGGGCTACCGATCAACACATAGTTCAACGTGTTTTGGGACAAACAAAAAACGAACCAAGCGATATAGTGATGAAACGTGCACGCAGAGGTACTATTGCTGCCGGTTATTTCAAAATATTGCCTGTATTCATGTTCCTGATACCCGGTATGGTAGCTGCCGCATTAGCAGCACGTCCGGGCAGCGGCTTTACGTTAGAAAACCCTGATACAGCTTTTGGCTCTATGGTTAAGTTTGTATTACCCGCCGGCGTGAAAGGTATCGTAACCATTGGTTTTATCTCGGCACTGGTAGCATCGTTAGCAGCCTTTTTTAACTCGTGTGCAACACTGTTTACCGAAGACTTTTATAAACCAATGTTCAAAGGTAAAAGCGAGGAAAGATACGTTTTAGTAGGCCGCATTGCAACAATGGTGGTGGTGGTACTTGGCATGGCTTGGATACCTGTAATGATGAGTCTCGGCAGTCTTTATTCTTACCTGCAGGGTATTCAATCGCTGCTTGCTCCGGCTATGGTGGCAGTGTTTGTATTGGGTATTTTCTCCAGAAGGATTACACCCAAAGCCGGTGAAGTGGGTATGATTGGCGGTTTTTTTATCGGCATGATGCGCTTGCTCACCAACATATTTACCAATACAGGTAAAAAGGAAATGACAGGATGGTTCTGGCAATCAACTCATTGGTTTTGGCACACCAACTGGCTTATTTTTGAAATATGGTTGCTCGTATTTATAATATTGATGATGTATGTTGTATCCTTCTTCACTCCGAAACCAAGTGTTCAACAGATTGAAGATATCACTTTTACAAGCGACTATAAGGCACTTATCATGAAGAGCTGGAACAAGTGGGATGTTATCGCCTCACTCGGGGTAGTGATTCTGTGCGCTGCATTCTACTGGTATTTCTGGTAAATATTTTTGTAAAATTAAATATAAATTATTTTAGTTTTAAATAATGATTAATAATATTGAAATTATCAGCGAATATCTGTTCTATCTGTATTATCGATGTGGTATCTTTCGCTTTGATATTTCAATTTTGAAATCATTACCAAAAATATATTAAACATTATTTTAGAGGCTGAGTAATGTAACTTTGTTGAATTGTAAATTGATTAATTAGTTAGAATGACAAGGATATTTCAGTATAAACAGAACGACAGTTTTATGGTAGCTGTTGACTGTATTATTTTCGGATTTGACGGGAAAGAAATAAAAGCCTTATTGGTGAAACGCGGATTTGAACCCGAAATGGGAAAGTGGAGCTTGATGGGTGGCTTCGTTAAAAGCAGCGAAAGTGTTGATGCTGCTGCCAACAGAATATTAGATCAGCTAACCGGCTTAACTTCTGTTTATATGGAGCAATTGTATTGCTTCGGGGATGTAAGCAGAGATCCCGGAGGAAGAGTTGTTTCTGTTGCATATTTCGCATTAATTAAAATTGATGATTATAGTGAAGAACTGATGAAGAAACACAATGCAAAATGGTTCTCCTTGAATAAAATTCCTTCACTGGTTTTCGATCATAAACAAATGATTAAAATTGCGAAGTCGAGGCTGCGGCAAAAAGTTTCACGTCAGCCAATTGGATTTGCTTTATTGCCCGATAAATTTACGCTTCAGCAATTGCAGGCATTATATGAAGCTATTTACGAAACTGCTTTTGATAAGAGAAATTTTACAAAAAAAATCCTTTCGCTCGGCGTGTTGAAAAAGTTAAAAGAGAAAGATAAAGAAACATCAAAAAAGGGGTCTTTCTATTATGTTTTCATTCGCGAAAAATATACTCATTTTGCAAATGAAAATTTTAAATTCATTTAACCGCGTAAATTGCAGATCGTTTATTTTTTTTAATTCTTCGATAAATAAATCTTCCTAACTTGAACCGATTGGATTTGCATCCAATCGGCTCTTTTTTCAGGCCGGTACAATTCTTTCTGCACAAAATCAAACTCCGCTAAAATTTCATTCCTGATCTTTTCAATCAGCGTATTTACGAAAATGGTTTCGTAAATAAAGTTGCACTTTTTGGCACTTGGTAACAACATTTTTTCTCACTTTAACAGTGTAATTAGTTTTAAAGGGTTCCTTAATTTTTATTGAGAGATTAAATCTTTATTTTCTGATACTATCGATCAGAAAATTCTGAATAAAAAAATATCTGATAAAAATGATTGATCAGGAAATCTTAAATGAACAATTACTTTAAACTTAAAAATTACCTAACGAATGAATTGGGAAAATAACAGCTTGAATCGTATGAAACAAACCATGCGTTGGTATGGGCCAAACGATCCTGTGCAACTAAGTGATATTTTGCAGGCAGGCTGTTCGGGTGTTGTAACTGCATTGCATCATATACCAAATGGTGAATTGTGGACGATTGAAGAAATAAAAAAAAGAAAGAAAATTATTAATGATGCAGGGCTTGCATGGGATGTGGTAGAAAGCCTGCCGGTTCACGAATCTATAAAAACGCAAACCGGTAATTATTTACAACTCATCGAAAACTATAAACATTCTTTATTAATTCTTGCAGCCAACGATATAAAAACGATTACATATAATTTTATGCCGGTGTTGGATTGGACAAGAACAGATCTTGCGTTTACAGTTGCCGATGGTTCTAAAGCTTTGCGTTTCGAAAAAGCAGCTTTTGTTGCTTTTGATGTTTTTATGTTGCAACGTAACAATGCAGAAAAAGAATATTCAACCGATGATTTAAAAAGGGCAAAGGAACGTTTTGATGCGATGAATGATGCCGAAAAAAATCAACTGCAAAAAAATATTATTGCAGGATTACCCGGCAGTGAAGAAAGTTTTACATTAAATCAATTTCAGCAAGCGCTTGATGCATACAAAAATATCGATGCAGATAAACTTCGCTCTCATTTAATTTATTTTTTAAAACAGATATGCCCTGTTGCAGATTCGGTTGGAATTAAATTAGTAATTCATCCTGATGATCCGCCCTATCCGATCCTTGGCTTACCGCGAATTGTTAGTACCGCTGATGATCG
>DATAMD010000394.1:0-2264 GCA_036260755.1 Chitinophagaceae bacterium
AAGCAAAAGGAAAAATTGTAACTCCTGAAGAAGAAAAAAAATTATTGAACGATCTGAAAAATAAATACGAAAAAGAAACTTCTGCATTTTATGCTGCTGCAAGATTATGGGTGGATGATATAATCGATCCGTTTGCAACACGCCAGGTAATCAGCGAAGGAATTAATGCTGCCAATCATAATCCCGATATGGATGATTTTAAAACCGGCGTATTTCAGGTGTGATGGTTATCTGTTTACTGGTCTATCGGTTTATTGGTTTGTTAGTGGTTGTTTGATTTATTAACAGATCGATTAAATGTTTGATGCAATAAAGATTTAATTTTGTTAATCTCAATTACATAAACTAATACTCGGGAAATAATAAACAAATAAACCGATAGACCAGTAAACTAATAAATCAATAAACAATGTCGTCCTATCCTTTTTATCAGGTTGATGCTTTTACCGACCATTTATTTGGCGGCAATCCTGCTGCTGTTTGCCCGTTGAAAGAATGGTTGTCAACCGAAACAATGCAGCATTTGGCCAACGAAAATAATTTATCGGAGACAGCATTTTTTATTCAGCAGGGCGATGTATTTCATCTTCGCTGGTTTACGCCCGAAATAGAAATTGATTTGGCCGGACATCCAACGCTGGCAACGGCTTTCGTTATTTTTAACGAATTAGGTTACACTAAAAACGTTATTCATTTCGAAACAAAAAGCGGTGCATTGTATGTTACCAATAATAATGGTTTATTGGAAATGAATTTTCCGGCACGCATGCCTATGTCGGTGCATTGCAATCCCGCCAATGCTTTGCTGGAAGGAATTAATATTCAACCACAACATATTTATAAGTCGAGAGATTATTTATTGGTTTATAAAAACGAAGAAGAAGTCAGAAAATTTGTTCCCGATTTCGAATGGTTAAATAAAGTAGAAACACTTGGTATTATTGTTACCGCCAAAGGAACCGATTGCGATTTTGTTTCGCGTTTTTTTGTGCCTAATTCTGTTATTGGCGAAGATCCCGTTACCGGTTCGGCGCATGCCACTTTAATTCCGTACTGGGCCAAAGAATTAAATAAAACCACCATGGTTGCCAAACAAATTTCCAAACGCGGCGGCATATTATTTTGTGAAGCCAAAGGCAACAGGGTTATCATTTCGGGCAAAGCGGTGCTGTACATGAAGGGGCAATATTTCGTATAATTTTTTTGTTTACCGGCTGCAAACCTGTGTGGGGCTTAGGTTGCGTCGCACCCTTGTACAGTTGAAACCTTTACTCAACTAAATTAAATTGGTTTGCTGCATAACAGAAATAATGCAAAAATTAAAATCAACAATAAATTAATTAAACTAAAGTTGTTGAATAAAGAACAAAGCGTACAAGTGAGTGACACAACCGCAGCTTAATTCTTAATCAACCGTTGGCAAACAAAACTTACAACATCGTATATTGCATTCATGGCAAAGACAAAGAAAAAAAATCTGCCCGTTATTTTAATTACAAACGATGATGGTATTAATGCTCCGGGCATTAGAGCATTGGTTGAAGCTGTAAAAAATTTAGGCCGCATAGTTGTTGTGGCGCCCGATAAACCGCAAAGCGGAATGGGACATGCCATTACCATTGGCCATCCGTTACGACTGCATAAAGTACATTATATGGATGGTGTGGAAGCATACAGTTGCAGCGGCACTCCGGTTGATTGTGTTAAGATTGCAGTTGATAAAATTTTGCATCGCAAGCCCGATATTTGTTTAAGCGGCATTAATCATGGCGCCAATCATTCTATCAACGTAATTTACAGCGGCACCATGAGTGCTGCCATGGAAGCATCGATAGAAAGCATACCCAGCATAGGTTTCAGCTTATTAGATGTTAGCGTGGAAGCCGATTTTACTGCTGCAAAAATTTATGTAAAAAAAATTGTTGAAAAAGTTTTATCGCAAAAAACTATAAAACATTTATTGTTTAATGTAAACATTCCTTCGGTTGATGAAAGTTTAATTAAAGGCATCAAAGTTTGCAAACAGGCTTATGCCAAATACGAAGAAAAATTTTTAGAACGCAAAGATCCGCATGGCAAAAAATATTATTGGCTTACCGGCGAATTTGTAAATTATGATACCGCAAAAAATACCGATGTTTGGGCACTAAAAAATAATTATGTAAGCTTAGTTCCTGTGCAGTTTGATCTTACAAATTATGATCTGAAAAAACAAATTGAAACAAACTGGAAATTCTGATGTTCTTAACTAAAGACAATTTAAA
>DATAMD010000397.1:0-6187 GCA_036260755.1 Chitinophagaceae bacterium
AAGATTTTGGATGTAAAAGATATGCTCAGTATTCAGGTACATCCTTCAAAAGCCGAAGCCATCAAGGGTTTTGATGCCGAAGAAGCTGCCAAAATTCCCATCAACGCACCACACAGAAATTATAAAGATAAAAACCATAAACCCGAAGTGATGGTGGCATTAAGTGAATTTTGGTTATTGCATGGTTTTAAACAGGAAGCACAACTGGAACGGGTTTTAGAAGATGTGCAGGAATTTAATATTTTATTGCCGCTGTATAAACGAGGAGGCTTAAAAGTGTTATACCAGTTTGTGATGGAGATGAGTCAGGATGATATTGATTCACTCTTATTTAATTTGGTAAAACGTGAACTGCGCAGAAAAGAAAATAACGAATTAACCAAAGATCAGCCGGGCTGGTGGGTTGCAAAATTATTTGAAGGAAAAGATGAAATTAAAAATATCGATCGCGGTATTTTTTCAATTTATTTTTTTAATATCGTAAAAGCCGAAAAAGGCGAAGCTGTTTTTCAGGGAGCAGGAGTTCCGCATGCTTATCTCGAAGGGCAAAATGTAGAGCTGATGGCAAACAGCGATAATGTTTTGCGTGGCGGACTAACACCAAAACATATTGATGTGCCCGAATTGATGAAACATACTTTATTTGTTGGTATTACACCAAACGTGATGAAAGGAAATGCAATTGATGCGATTGAAAAAAATTATCCTTGTCCGGTTCCCGACTTCGGTATTAATAAAATTGAATTAAGCGGTGAAGATAAATACGGGAGCATAGCCAATTCATTAGAAATATTAATTGTTGTGGAAGGAGCAGGAATTATTAATACCGATACAATTAATATGATGATTAAAAAAGGAGAAGCTGTTACCGTGTTACCCGAACAGGAATACAGCATTGTATCATCAGGCCATTGCCTGCTGTTCAAGGCTTTTGTACCTTTAACCGATAAATAAATTTCATTTTCCACATGCTGAGGAAAATAGATGTTTGTAAAATATTTTTTCAGCCTATTTTTGTTTTTAAATATTAAGCGATGAAAGCTAAAAGCAGAATCATACTTTTCACTTTATTACTTGTTGCCATTACAACAATCTTTAAATTATTATTTGCTGCAAAGCTTGAATGGTCGGGCTTTTCGCCGATTATTGCCATTGCTTTATTTTCGGGAATGATCATCAAAGACAAAAGCAAATCTTTCATTTTTACTTTGATGGCATTATTAATCAGCGATGTGTTGATTGAAGTATTTTACCGCATGGGATTATTTCCTTTCGAAGGTTTATACAAATACCAATGGTTAAATTATTCTTTCCTTTTATTAACAACTTTAATTGGATGGGTTTTGCAGGGAAAAAATTACAGCCGGATATTTGCAGGCGCTGTTGCCGGGCCAACTTTATTTTTCCTGATTTCGAACAGTTTGGTGTGGGCCGGACATGGTGGCTGGGGCAGGCCAATGAATTTTGAAGGATTTATTTTATGTATGCAGGATGGATTGCCATTCTATAAAAATTCATTGATCGCTACATTATTATTTATGCCGGTATTAATTGGAAGCTATAATTATTTAGTGAAGAAAACATTGAGTTTGAAATTAGCATAAACAAAAAATATTAAAATAAAAAGCTCTGCAAATTGCGGAGCTTTTTTTATGTCATCCCAATGAAGGAAGTATCTATTTCGCAAGTTTCACCAGTTCTTGTATAAGCCGCCTCTTTTTCTCCGGTTACGACGAAGTCGGAATTGAAAAAATGCAAAGCATATTTTTTCAAAGGATAAAAAGCAGTGGCGTTACAAGAACGAAGCCCGCCGGCTTTGAGGCAAAAGAATTTATTTTTTTAACTTTTTTCTACCGAAAAAATATTCACCCGCAATGATATTATTTATCATTTTCATAGCCTTCATCAATCAATAAATTATTTCCATCAGCAGCAGCAGTGGCCAATTCATCGCAACGGTTATTCATCGCATTCGTTGCATGGCCTTTTACCCATTTCATTTTGATGGAGAAATGTTTACTCAGTTCAAAATATTTTAACCAGAGATCTCTATTTTTTTTGCCGCCTTTAAAATCTGTTTTAATCCAGTTATCCAACCACTTTTTTTCAATACTGTTCACCACATACTGGCTATCGGTAAAAACAGTAACAGCAATATTTTTTTTTATTAAAGATTCTAATGCAACAATCACCGCCAATAATTCCATGCGGTTATTGGTTGTTAAACGATAACCTGCCGAGAGTTCTTTTCTTTTATCGCCCCAGAGTAAAACAACGCCAAACCCGCCGGGGCCGGGGTTTCCACGCGATGAGCCATCGGTATAAATTAATAAAGGATGAGATTTTTTTTCCTGCACTTTTTTAAGAAAATATTTTTTTGTACCAATCGTTCCGAATAAAAATTAAGCTTTACCGGCGTCGCACTCTTCAACGCTTTGTACTTTATTCAACTTTCAAATTTCAACAACATCAATCACTGCATCCAAATTTATCACTCCGTAAACATGCGGAAATTCTTCATTCACCGAAGCCGAAAAATCAAACTGTAATTTGTTTTTTAATTTCGAAATATCAATCACCAGTTTTACTAAATTATCTTTCCCGCTAAAATATCTTTCCAAAACACCCTGCACTTGTTTGGCTTTACTGCAATGAATAAAACCTTCTGTTTTTAAAGATGCTGCTTCATAAAAACCTTTGCTCTTTGCAAGTTGCCAATCGTTTTTATTTGTAATGTGGTAAATAAACTCCCCTTCAGGGGCTGGGGGCATTACCCGAGGTATTCTTTGTTCCAATAACATCAGATCGGCTAAAACCATTGCTGTTACTGCTTCTAACACAACAGGCACACGCAAGGCAATACATAAATCGTGACGGCCTTTTACCGAAAAACTTTCCACTTGATTTGTATTCCAGTTTAATGATTCCTGTTCTTTTGCTGTTGATGCTGTTGGTTTAACAGCAATTCTAAAAATTAATTCATTACCGTTTGTGATGCCGCCAACAATGCCACCGGCATGATTGGTTTTTGTTTTTCCATTTGCATCAACAATTGCATCGTTGTGCTCTATACCAAACATTTTTGCGGCTTTAAAACCTGTACCAAATTCAATTCCGCGAACAGCAGGAATAGCAAACACTGCATGAGCAATCAAACTTTCTACACTATCAAAAAATGGTTCGCCCAAACCAATTGGTAAATTAGAAACTTTACATTCAACAATACCGCCAACGGAATCTTTTGCATCAATTGCTTTTTGCAATCCTGCTTCAATATTTTTTTCACCACCAATTTCTGCAATGGTTGCTTCAACTTTTATTTCATTCAATAATTTTTTTGCGATCACGCCGGCAGCAACAACAGCAACAGTTAATCTTCCGCTGAAATGCCCGCCACCTCTGTAATCTTCGTTACCTGCAAATTTTTTACTCGCAACAAAATCTGCATGTCCGGGACGTGGAAAATCTCTTTGCTTTTCGTAATCGCCGCTGCGGGTATTATTATTTTCGAATAAAATAGTTAGCGGGGCACCGGTTGTTTTATTATTAAAAACACCGCTTTTAAAAATAGGCAAATCGGTTTCTTGCCGCGGTGTTGTTCCTTTTTGTGTACCGCCTTTCCTTCTTTCAATATCAACTAAAAAATCATCCACACTTAAAGGCAATCCCGCAGGAATACCGTCAATATTAATTCCTACGCTTTCGCCATGCGATTCGCCAAAAATGTTTACACGAAATATGCGTCCGAATGAGTTCAAGGTTTATTGGTTTAATGGTTTATTGGTTTAATAGTTTATTAGTTAGTGGACTGATAAACTATTATTCTTATAAAGATACAGAAGCGCCCAATAGTTTTATGTGTTCGTAAAAATTGGGATAAGATTTATTTATGGCATCTGCTTCTTCAATAATTGTTTCACCATCTGCTTTTAATGCAGCTACAGCACAAGCCATTGCAATGCGGTGGTCGTGGCGTGAATGAACGGTTGTTCCTTTCAAACCATTGCCACCACTCACTTTCATCAAATCTCCTTCTAAAATAATTTCAACACCAAACTTTGCAAATTCTTGTTGCAATGTTAAACCACGGTTGCTTTCTTTATGCGCTAATCTCGATACACCTTCAATCACCGTTGTTCCGTTGCAATAAGATGCCAGTGCAACGAGTGGTGGAAATAAATCGGGGCAATCGGTTGCATTAAAATGAAATCCCCTAACCCCTGAAGGGGAGAAAGAAATTTCAATTTCATTATCACGAATTGAAATATTGGATCCACAATCTTGTAAGGCTTCAATAATTTTTTTATCGGCTTGCGTTGAATTTATATCTAATCCTTTCACCACAATATTTCCTGCAATGGCACCGGCTACTAATAAAAATGCAGCGCCGCTCCAATCGCCTTCAACAGTATAGTTGATTGGTTTATTTGTTGATTGGTTTATTTGTTTAGCGAAAGAAAAAGATTCATAATTTTTATTTTCGGGAACATTCAAACCAAAATCATTCATCACCTTTAAAGTCAGGTCCACATAAGGTTTGCTCTTTAAATTTTTAACTGAGATACTTGTGCCATCAGCATTTGCGGCCGAGTACGCCATCAATAATCCTGTTAAAAATTGCGAACTTAACGAACCATCAATCTCAATATTTTTTGGTTGCAATGGCCCGGTAATTTGTAACGGAAGTTTTCCATGATTAGATTTTATTTCAACATTTAATTGCGGCAAAATTTCATCAAAAAAATCAATTGGTCTTGTTAATAAACTTCCTTCGCCATTGATGGTAATTTTATTTTTACTTAATGCAACAATGGGAGTGAACATGCGAATACTTAATCCGCTTTCGCCGCAGTTAATATTTAAGTGTGAATGAGTGGATGAATGAATGCGAGAATGAATGATTGCATCGCTGCTATCAATTATAATTTTATCTTCTAATTCCTCTATCCTTGCTCCTAAATTCTTGACGATGCTTAATGCTGCTTTATCATCATTTGATATGCCGGGATTATGAATGATTGAAATTCCTTTTCGCACCAAAGCCGCTGCGCATGCACGTTGCATGGAACTCTTGGATGCAGGCGCATAAATATTTCCTGATAAGCCCCTATCCCCTAAAGGGGAAATCATAACTTTTTTGTATTGATTATTTTCTTGCAAACTTTATAAACTATTTATAATTTGTTGAAGTTGCTCTAACGAAATTTGATGAATAACTCCTTTACCGATTTTTTCTAATAAGATATAATTGATGTCTTTGCGTTCACGTTTTTTATCCATCTTCAAAACAGCCATCACTTTATTTTTATCGAAAGATGCATACGTTGGTAAACCATATTGTTCCAACACTTTTACAACAATATCTGTTTGCTTGAATTTTAATAACTGATGAGAAATAACCGAAGCATACGTCACGCCAATGGCAACAGCCTGCCCGTGAAATAATTCGTATTGATTTTCTAAAGCATGGCCTAAAGTATGGCCATAATTTAATAATCTTCTTTCGCCTTTTTCGAACTCATCGTTCTGCACAACTTTTATTTTAATTTTTGCATTGCGTTCAATCAATTGCGACAATAATTTTTTATTGCGTTGAATTTTCTGCAAATTATTTTGTTCTAAAATTTTAAACATCGCGGCATCTTTAATGCAGGCATGTTTAATAATTTCGGCAAAGCCATTGCTCCATTCCGCATCAGGCAAGGTTTTCAGCAGACTAACATCGTACAATAAAAAGTTAGGCTGACGGATAATGCCAACCATATTTTTATAAACACCAACATCAATTCCATTTTTGCCGCCAATGCTTGCATCAACCATCGCCAATAAAGTTGTTGGTACAAAACCAAACGAAATGCCGCGCATATAAATGGCTGCAACATATCCGGTGATGTCGGTAATTACACCGCCACCTATGCCAATTAAAGTTGTTTTGCGATCGGCATTTAATTCTATCAACTGTTGAATAACAGAATCAACTGTTGCCTGCACTTTAAATTCTTCGCCGGCATTTAAAACAATCGTATTCCAGCCTTTAAATTTAGAAGTGTGCTTGTCGAAAATGTTTTGATCGGTAATTATGATTGCATGCTGTTGCGAAACAATTTCTTTGAGTTGTTTGAATGATGCATCGAAATAACAATCGGTTGATGCTGTTGAGAATTTGAATGTTTGTTTTTTCATACCC
>DATAMD010000165.1:0-21707 GCA_036260755.1 Chitinophagaceae bacterium
AATGATCCTGCCATTCCAAATGCACCGAGAGATGCATCGGCCGCAGCCGTAACAGCATCCGCATTATTAGAATTATCGCAGTTTGTAAAAGATAAAAATAAAGCAAAAGAATACAGATTAAAAGCAGAGCAGATGCTGGCGGTACTATCATCATCAAAATATTTGAGCGGAAATAAAAACACAGCTTTCCTTTTACATTCAACAGGAAATAAACCTGCTGATGGCGAAGTAGATGCATCAATAATTTATGCCGATTATTATTATTTAGAAGCGTTGCTGCGATTGAAAAAATTAAATGAGGGAAAAAATGTTTACTGATAAAAACAATAACCAAATAGTATTTACAAACAATAAAATATGCAAACAAATACATTATTAAATAAAACAGCAACACAAAAAGGAAAAAACCTTTTTGGCATATCGCTGATTGCGGCTTTGGCAGGATTTATTTTTGGGTTCGATACAGTTGTTATATCGGGCGCCAATCAACCCATAAAAGAGTTGTGGCACACAACCGAAATATCGCCATGGTTCCATGGCTTTTTTATTATGTCGATGGCTCTTTGGGGTACGGTAGCGGGAGCATTGTTTGGCGGAATACCCACCGACAGATTTGGAAGAAAGAAAATCCTTTTATGGATAGGTATATTTTTCAGCATATCGGCAATTGGCTCATCGCTTGCTGCCGGCCCTTATACTTTTTCATTCTTTCGTTTTATCGGAGGAATAGGCATAGGTGTTTCGTCGGTTGCAGCACCGGCTTATGTTTCCGAAATTTCAACACCGGCAACAAGAGGAAGATTGGTTGCTATGTATCAGTTCAATATTGTATTTGGAATTTTGATTGCATTTCTTTCAAATTATTTTTTGCAGGGCGTTGGCGGTACAAATGACTGGAGATGGATGCTTGGCGTAATGGCTATTCCATCTTTGCTTTACACACTTATGGTTTTGGGTATTCCGGAAAGTCCACGCTGGCTTGTATCGGTAAAAAACGATAAAGAAAAGGCTAAGAAAGTTTTGAACAGATTAGGAATTATTAATGCCGAAGAAGAGATACAAAAAATAATAGATTCCGATAGTAAAGCAGAAGCAGGAGGCGGCAGTTTCTTTAGTTCAAAATATAAAGCTATTCTTTGGCTTGCTTTTTTAATTGCATTTTTTAATCAATGGTCCGGAATAAATTTCATTTTGTATTATGCTCCCGAAATATTGGAACGTGCAGGTTTGGCAGCAAAAGATTCGCTTGGAAATTCAATTTTAATAGGCGTAACTAATCTCTTATTTACGTTTGTGGGTTTATATCTTATCGACAGGTTAGGAAGAAAATTATTACTTATTATTGGTTCTGTTGGATATATCATTAGTTTAACAATGGTAGCTTATGCATTTAAAACAAATGCAGGTTCGGTCTTTCTTCTAAGTTTTTTAATAATGTTTATTGCATCGCATGCTATTGGGCAGGGTGCAGTAATCTGGGTATTTATTGCCGAAATATTTCCCAACAAAATAAGGGCAAGAGGCCAATCGTTCGGCGCCGGAACACATTGGGTATGTGCTGCTGCCATTACATTAATTACACCTGTATTCTTAGATGCCAAAAACGGAATTTTTAAAGATAACCCGTGGCCAATATTTGCATTCTTTGCTTTTATGATGATACTTCAATTAATTTGGGTTTTACTTAAAGTGCCGGAAACAAAAGGAATAAGTTTGGAAGAATTAGAAAAAAAGTTAGTAAAAGAATAAGGTTGATGTGATGGATAAAAAATTATCAAACAACTCAATCAAAAAATTAAAAGGTTTGGAATTATTATTCCTCAACAGATTTATTTTTTGTTTGCTTATCACAATTAATTTTTTATTTAGTTCTTACTTTTCATTTGCACAAAAGCAATATAATTTTACTTCGCTTCAGCATAAAATTCAAACATGGATAGATAGCGGTTATTATAATGGAGCATCCATCATCATTGTAAAAAATAATAAAACTGTTTTCGAAAATTATTTCGGTAATTATAAACCAAATACAGTTGCTTTTATTGCATCATCGGGCAAGTGGTTAGCTGCTGCAACTATTGCTGCTGTTGTAGATGAAGGCAAATTAAATTGGAACGATAAAGTAAAAAAGTGGTTGCCCGAATTTACTGATGCCAAAGGAGATGCAACGCTGGCGCAGCTTCTGTCGCATACTGCCGGTTATCCCGATTATCAACCTAACAATAAACCGGCTGATATTTATCAAACATTAAAAGAATCTGTTGCTCATATTGTATCACTTCCCGCCGATACATTGCCCGGCACAAAATTTAAGTATGGCGGTTTGGCAATGAACGTTGCCGGGCGCATGGCAGAAATTGCAACCGGAAAAGATTGGGAAACTTTGTTTATAGAAAAAATTGCCGCGCCTTTAAACATGCGGCTTACACATTTTACACCTGTTGATTCTTCCGGCGGCCATGCACCCATGCTGGGCGGCGGCGCAAGAACATCGTTGCACGATTATATTAATTTTCTTTCCATGATTTATAATGATGGAATTTTTAATGGAAGAAAAATATTATCTGACAATGCTATAAAAATAATGCGGGCAGATCATGTATTAAATGCCAATGTGAATGAGAATGAATTTGTGCAAAATGCAAGAGGAAGTTTGCGAAAAGATATTTATGGATTGGGTGAGTGGCGGGAAGAAGTTGATGCAAATAATAATGCAACACTTATCAGCAGCCCTTCCTGGGCAGGTGCGTATTCATGGATTGATAAAAAGAATGGTGTATATGGTTTTTTTATGACACATATTGTAAAAACAAAAAATGGATTTAATTCTTTTCTGGCAAGTCCCGTAATTCCTTTGTATGTACGTGATGCAATTGATGAAGCAAATCATCCCGAAGTAAAACGTGGCTTTGTAAATGTTGCAAACGGAAAATTATATTATGAAGAATTGGGTAAAGGCGAGCCTTTGATTTTTATTCACGGGCATTCGTTCGATCATACCGAATGGAAACCTCAGCTATATGAGTTTGCAAAAAAATACAGGGTAATTGTGTATGATGTTAGAGGATATGGCCGTTCAACAATGCCGCAAGAATTTTCTGCTGCAATGCACGCAGATGATTTGAAAATGTTGATGGATGATTTAAAAATTAAAAAGGCGCATGTTGTTGGATTAAGCATGGGCGGATTTATTGGACTCGATTTTTTAGTGTTGCACCAAAACAAATTATTAAGCGTAACCCTTGCCGATGGCGATATCTGGAATGGAAGCCCCGGCCCCGAAATTCCATGGAATGATTCTGCCATAAAAGTTCGCAGAGAAGAAATTCAGCAATTATATAAAAAGGGAATTGATGTACTGAAACGCAAATGGTTTAATGCACTGACTATTAGAAATGGAAAAGTAATAAATCAAATAAGAGAACCTGTTTGGAATATGATTTATAAATGGGATGCATGGCAGCCAACACATATCGAACCACGGTTTTTATTGGGAACATCGGTAACAGAAAAATTAAAGCAAACTAAAATTACAGTTCCTGTTTTGGTATTGCGCGGCGAATATGATGCTGATAAAAATAATGCTGTATTAAAATTAATCCCATTGGCAAAGCAAGCTGTAGTGCCGTATGCAGGGCATGTAAGTAATTTGGAAAATACAGAAGGCTTTAATTATGCATTACATACTTTTTTGAAATCTATTCATTCAATTCAATTAAATAATAATGAAAACTCTAATCAAATTATTGTTTTTTAGTTTATTACTGCCTGTTATATCCTATGCGCAACAATTGGTTGTTTATCCGGTACCCGAAAATGCACCGCTTACTTTACATAATGATGATTTTATTGTAAAAGTGAGAATGCCGGGAGGCGAATGGAAACATTTGTATGAATATAACATGAAGGTTGATGAAGTTAAAGAAACCAATCATCATGTAGAAAATGCTTCCATGTGCAGCTTCGATTTTTCGGGAGAGGTTGAAGTTATGATAACAAGTAACCGTGGCAATATTAAGCAGGCACGCATACGCCCTTTATCAGCTAATATAAAATCCGAAATACAAGGCAATACAATTCTTTTCAAATTATCCCGGCCTCGTAATCTTTCTGTAGAAATTAATGGCGATATATTTCATAACCTGCAACTGTTTGCTAATCCCATAGAAACTTTTGTTCCGGATAAAAAAGATACTAATCTTATTTATTTCGGTCCGGGCATACACGAATTTGGCAAAGCATTTAAAGTACCATCGGGTAAAACGGTGTACGTTGCCGGAGGTGCTGTGCTTATGGGGATATTATCAGTTGATCGGGTACGTGATGTAAAAATACTCGGGCGTGGTATTGTTGATTTTTCTGTTAAAGGAGGTATTCGTATTGCCCGGTCAAAAAATATTTTAGTAGAAGGACTTTCTTGTACACAATGCCCTACAGGCGGATCGGATAGCGTAACAATCAGAAATGTTAAGAGCATCAGCTATTACGGTTGGGGCGATGGCATGAATGTTTTTGCAAGTAATAATGTTTTATTCGATGGTGTGTTTTGCCGTAACTCCGATGATTGTACAACTGTTTATGGAACAAGAGGCGGTTTTACCGGCGGTTGTAATAATGTAACCATGCAAAACGCAACATTGTGGGCCGATGTTGCGCATCCTATTTTAATTGGTACGCATGGAAACAGCCCTCATCCCGATACACTTCAAAATTTAAATTATATTAATATTGATATTCTCGACCACAAAGAAATGCAGATAGATTATCAGGGTTGCATGAGCATTAATGCAGGCGATAATAATTTGGTGCGCAATGTACGTTTTGAAAATATACGGGTTGAAGATTTCAGGCAAGGCCAATTGCTAAACCTTCGCGTTTTTTATAATAAAAAATATTGCACTGCACCGGGGCGCGGCATTGAGAATGTTTTGTTTAAGGATATTAATTACAACGGAAAAAATGCAGAGATATCGATTATTGCCGGGTACGATGAAACAAGGAAAATTAAAAATATAGTTTTTGAAAACCTTATGATTAACGGCGTTAAGATTACCGACGATATGCCGGCAAAACCCCAATGGTACAAAACATCCGATATGGCAAGAATATTTGTTGGCGAGCATACAGATGAAATTATATTTAGAAAGTAAAATGTAAGACATTCGTTCTTTAATTATTTTTATTTAAATATTAATAATATGAAATTTAAAAAAATATCCCGCTTAACATTTTTGCTTTGCTGTTTTTGTTGTGTTGGATATGCCCAGCAAAACAATATCATCAGGCCGTTAGAACTTTGGCCCGATCAAAACGGCAATCATATTCAGGCACATGGCGGCGGCATTATCAAACTTGGTAAAATATATTATTGGTATGGCGAAGAAAGAAGAAAAGGGCTTGACGAAAATTTTCGCTATGTGAGTTGTTATTCGTCAAACGATTTGGTGCATTGGGCATTTAAAGGCGATGTAATAAAAATGCAGGATCCTGATAGTCTGGGCAAGGGTTGGATATTGGAACGCCCTAAAGTTTTTTATAACAAAAAAGCAAAAAAGTATGTAATGTATTTTCATATCGACGATGCAAAATACAAAGTGGCACAAGTGGGTATTGCAGTTTGCGATAAGCCCGATGGCAATTATAAATTTGTAAAACGTTTCAGGCCCCTTGACCACGAAAGCCGCGACATTGGCCAATTTATTGATGATGACGGCACTGCATATTTAGTTTTTGAAGACAGGCCTTTTGGCTTTCGCATTGCAAAACTTTCGGATGATTATATGAATGTTGAAAAAGAAATCTGCCTTATTGCCCAACACATGGAAGGCGGTGCTATTGTGCATTACAACGGATTATATTATTCCATCGGTTCGGCATTAACAAGCTGGAATGCTAACCCAAATAAATATGCATTTGCAAAATCATTGGAAGGCCCGTGGAGTGAAATGAAAGACATTGCGCCTCCGTCAACAAACACTTACAGTTCCCAATCAACCATGTTATTAAAAATAGTTGGCAAAAAGAAAACAACTGTTTTATTTATGGCAGATAGATGGAAGCCCGCTACCCAATGGGATTCGCGTTACTTATGGATGCCTTTGGAAATCGGCGACGGAAAATTATGGTTGCCCGAACCAAAGCCTTTTACACTAAATATAAAAACAGGAGAAACATTTATATTAAAGTAAACGCAAAATTATTTTTCAGGTACTTATTTTATTTTTGCGAAAAAAAATTGTGGATTTGATAATAATGGCGACTGGGTTAATAAAAATAGCCATGCAAAAGTTGCTTGTTGCAATAACTGTTGATAATTATTGGGGCTTGATCAGGCAAAAAAAAATTAGTGCATTCCATGAAATAATAATAAAAAATATGTACATGAAAAAAATAATATTAATTAGCTCATTGTTATTGGCTGTGCTAACAGTTGCGGCTCAGCAAAATCTAAAATTATGGTATAATAAACCGGCAAAAAACTGGGTAGAAGCATTACCGATAGGCAATGGCAAAATAGGCGCAATGGTTTTTGGCGGCATGGAGGAAGAATTAATTCAACTAAACGAAAGCACGTTGTGGAGCGGCGGACCGGTACCCAAAACTATTAACCCCACTGCGTTTCAATATTTATCGCAAGCGAGGGAAGCTTTATTTAACCAAGATTTCAGCAAAGCCAATGCGCTTACAAAAAAAATGCAGGGTTTATACACACAAACTTATTTGCCGTTATGCGATGTGGTAATTAAACAAAACTTTGGCGGCGCTAAACCAACAAAATATTATCGCGATGTAAACATTGGCAAAGCTGTTGCCACCACAGCTTTCAGCGTAAATGGTGTTGATTATACAAGAGAAATTTTTGCATCTTATCCTAACAATATCATCGTCATAAAAATAACTTCCTCCCAAAAAAATAAATTAAATTTTACCATTGGCACTTCAAGTCAGTTACATTTTTCGGTAGCTGCAAATGGCAATAACGAATTGGTGGCAAACGGTAAAGCACCTGCCCATGCCGATCCCAGCTATTATAACAAAGAAGGTCGCACTCCAATTATTTGGAACGATACTACCGGCTGTAATGGTATGCGTTTTCAGTATCGCATTAAAACTGTTTTAAAAGATGGCGTTGCAACTGCCGATGCCACAGGTATTCGCATTACTAATGCCAGCGAAGTAATTGTGTATTTTGTGGCAGCAACAAGCTTCAACGGATTTGATAAATGCCCCGACTCGCAAGGAAAAGATGAAAAGCATATTGCCGATTCAATTTTACACAAAGCATTGCAATTAAATTATGCAACGCTTTTGAATAATCATATCGCCGACTATCAAAAATATTTTAACCGTGTATCATTAAATGTAAAAGATACACTTAAAAATAACCCAACGCCCAAACTCGCTACTGACGATCGTTTAAAGGCGTATACCGCCGGCAAATACGATCCCGAATTAGAAACGTTGTTTTTTCAGTATGGAAGATATTTATTAATCTCAGCATCACGTGCCGATGGGCCACCGGCTAATTTGCAGGGAATTTGGAATAAAGAATTGCGTGCACCGTGGAGTTCAAATTATACTATTAACATCAATACGGAAATGAACTACTGGCCGGCCGAAGTTACCAACCTGCCCGAAATGCACGAAGCCTTGTTAAAATGGCTGACAGGATTATCGGTAGTAGGTTCTAATACTGCCAAAGAATTTTATCATGCCAATGGTTGGGTGGCGCATCACAATTCTGATATTTGGTGCGCCGCCAATCCCGTTGGCGATCGTGGCGATGGCGACCCCGTGTGGGCAAACTGGGAAATGGGCGGAAACTGGCTCTGCCGCCATCTTTGGGAGCATTATCAATTTACAAAAGACAAAAAATTTCTTGCCGATTATGCGTATCCCATTATGAAACAAGCGGCTGTATTTTGTTTAGATTGGTTGATAGAAGATAAAAACGGATACTTGGTAACAGCACCTTCTACTTCGCCCGAACATAAATTTAAAGATAGCAGCGGAAGAGAGCAATCGTTAGCACCCGCAGCCACGATGGATATGGCAGTCATTAAAGATTTGTTTGGAAATTTAATTGCCGCATCAACAGAATTAAATATTGATGCAGCTTTCAAAAATATACTCATCGAAAAAAAGAAAAAATTATATCCCTTCCACATTGGTTCGCAGGGGCAATTATTAGAATGGTATAAAGAATATGACGATGCCGAAATTCAGCACAGGCATATATCGCATTTGTATGGCTGGTATCCCGGCAATGAAATAAAAAATACAGATACAGCATTGGCAAACGCCGTAAAACGCACGCTGGAAATTCGTGGCGATGGCGCCGGTTGGGGTAAAGCATGGCGAATATGCCAATGGGCTCGCTTGCACGATGCCGAGCATTGTTACAAATTAGTAAGAGAAATGCTAACCTATGCCCCTAACGACTACAGCAATAGCGGCGTAATGCCTAATTTATTTGGAACACTGGCGCCTTTTCAAATGGATGCAAACTTTGGTAGTACAGCCGGTATTGCAGAAATGCTTATTCAAAGCCACTCTGACGAAATTTATTTGTTACCTGCATTGCCAACTGTTTGGAATAATGGTATTGTAAAAGGACTTGTTGCACGTGGTGCTTTTGTTATAAATATGGAATGGGAAAAAAGTGTGATAAAAAAAATTTCTATTTTATCAAAAGCTGGAAATGCTTGCGTGGTGCATTCTTCGACAAGGTTGACGGCGAAGGGAACAGTGTTTAAAGAAATAAAAAGTGGTAGTGGTTATAAATATGAGTTTAATACTGTTAAAGGAATATTATATCAGTTTATAAAAAATGAAAAGTAAATTGTTTAATAGTACAATTAAGAAAAGTATCGTAACAACGGTTGTTTGTTTAGTATGTTTTTCACAAGTATTATTTGCCCAGAACAGTAAAAACGCTTACAGCTCTGTATATCATTACGAAGTTTCTGTTGGAACAAGAACAGCGTATTTATGGATTCCGCCATCATGCAAATATGTACGTGCTGTAATATTTGCTGCTGAAAATGCTTTGGAAAGAAATTGGATGGAATCACCCATTATTCGCAAAGCAGCAACAGAAGAAAATTTAGCAATGATTTGGTTAGCCGATGGAAAAAATTCTATCATTAATTACGAAATAAAACCCGAAGCCGCATTATTGCTTGATACCATGTTTTTTGATTTGGCAAAAATTTCGGGCTATGATGAATTAAAATTTACACCAATTATTTTTACAGGCCATTCATGGAACGGAAGAATGGCATGGAACTATCCTGCACAAAAATCCGGCAGAACGCTTGCTGCTGTTGCTATCCGCACATACCCGATGCCCGATACATTGTTGTTTAAAAATATCCCTTTTTTATACATTGTTGGGCAAACAACCGAGTTGCCGCAATATAATGACGGCAGGCTGAGCAACAGAGATTTCTTTTGGCCTGTGGTGCAACAAACTGCTTTGGCATTGAGAGCAAAAGATGAAAATAATTTAATTGGTGTGGCCGTTAATCCCGGTGGTTGCCACATGGATTGGACAGATGAACAATCGAAACTTTTGGCTTTGTTTATTCATAAGGCATGTAAATATCGGTTGCAAAATAATTATCCCGCAAACGGAAAAGTTATTTTAAAAAAAATATTGCCATCCTCGGGATACTTAACAGATGCGGGTTTAATGGAAGCCGATAAATATCCACCGGCTTCATATCATCAATATAAAGGCAATACAAAAAAATCCTTTTGGTTTTTTGATAAAGAATTAGCCGATGCTGTTATTGCATTTAATGGCGATAGAAAGATTAAGCAAAAACAAATGCCAACATTTGTTCAGGATAATGATACGCTTTCTGTTCAAAAAAACGGATATGTACATTTAAAATGGTTGCCCGAAAAAGACGGGTTAAGTTTTAAACTGCACACAACATTCTTAAAAAAAATTCCGGCTGGATTAATTGATTCGATGAACGAAATTAATCATGCAGAACAAGCAATAAAACTTTATCATGTAATGGGGCCGGCCGTGCAAATAAACGATACAGTATTTAAACTTCAGTTCGACCGTCAAAAGCCGCGCAACATAATGATAATGGCCGATGCAGCAGGCAATAACATTTTCAGAAGAGCCGCTCAGCCTGCATCATTAAATATTCAGGCAGTATTAAATGAAGGGGCCGAACAAAAAATAATTTTTCCTTCAATAAAAAATCAAAAAGCAGGTATTAAATATTTGCAATTACAAGCAACATCATCATCGGGTTTGCCTGTTCAATATTATATAAAATCGGGGCCTGCAGTTATTGATGGCGATAAAATAATTTTTACACCGGTCCCTGTTAAAAGTAAATATCCTGTTAAGATAACTGTTACAGTATGGCAGTACGGAACTGTAACTGAGCCTAAAATAAAATCGGCAGAACCGGTTACTCAAAGTTTTTATCTTATTAAAGAGCAGGCAATGAAAAAAAATAAAAAATATGATGCGAATAATTAAACGAGCCGCTTTGTTTTTGGTTGCTTTGGGATTTATACATCTTCATGCACAAACTTTTATTCATCCCGGATTGCTTCACAGCAAAGAAGATTTGGATAGAATGAAAGATGCTGTTGCAAAAAAGCAAGAGCCTGTTTATTCGGGTTATTTAAAATTTATACAAAACCCTGTTTCTCATTTTGAATATAAAATGCTTGGCCCACTTAAAACAGTGGGAAGAAACCCAACGGCAGGGCAAAAAGAATATGACAGTGATGCTAATGCTGCTCATCAAAACGCTGTGATGTGGTGCATTACAGGCGATAAAAGATATGCCGATAAAGCCATCGAAATTATTAACGCATGGTCTTCAACACTTACATCAATTACAGGCAGAGATGCTGTGTTGATGGCTGGATTAGGCCCTTTTAAAATGGTTAATGCTGCCGAAATTATTCGTTATACCAACGCAGGCTGGCAGCAAAAAGATATTGAACTGGCAGAAAAAAATTTTAAAGAAATTATTTATCCTGTAATAAAAAATTTTGCTCCGTTTGCCAATGGCAATTGGGATGCTGCCGCTGTTAAAACCATGATGAGTATTGCTGTATTTTGTAACGATAGAAATATGTTTGAACGTGCATTGCATTATTATGTTGATGGGCATGGCAACGGTTGTTTAACGAATTATATTATTAATAACAACGGGCAAATACAGGAAAGCGGCCGCGATCAGGCTCATACACAATTAGGCATTGCAATGCTTGCCGAGTGTTGTGAAATTGCATGGCATCAGGGACTTGATTTATATGGTTATCGCAATAATCTTTTGCTGAATGGATTTGAATATGTAGCAAGATTTAATTTAGGAAATGATGATGTTTTTTTTACGCCGTGGTTAGATAGAACAGGAAAATATCAGCATAAAATAATTTCTCAAAATGCACGAAATAATCTCCGTGCAATTTATGAGCAGGTGTTAAATCATTATTCTGCTTGCATGAAAATAGATGCTCCTTTTGTAAAACAAGCAGTTGAAAAAATTCGCCCCGAAGGGCCCGGAAATCCCGGTGCCGATCATCCCGGTTATGGAACATTATATTATGCTTATCCTGCCGCATCTGTGCAAAAGCCAATGCAAAATATAGTTCCTGCTTCGCCCGGTGCCGTAATTGCAAAAGGAGCTTCCAAACAAATATCTCTTACATGGATAGCATCGCGTGGTGCAACAAATTATACAGTAAAACGTGCAACAAAAAATAATGGAACGTTTAGTGTTATCGCTACTGTTTCAACTGCCGGATATATTGATAGCACTGTAAAACAAGGTGTAACTTATTACTACACTGTTACTGCAAGCAACGCTTTCGGAACAAGCAAAAATTCTTTTGAAACATCTGTTGCTGCAGGGTTTCCTTTTCCATGGAAAGAACAAACAATAGGCATAACAACTTTGCAAGGATATGCTTCGTATAATGGAAATATGTTTACCATTGAAGGAGCAGGAATGGGATTAAATCCTAACGGCGATTCTGTTCATTATCTTTATTTTCCATTGAATAAAAACGCTGAGATCAGTATTCGTTTTGTGCCGCAATTCAGTTCTCAGTTTACATCATTTGGTTTAATGCTTAGAAGTGATTTAACTGCTGCATCTTCTCAAGCATCATTAATAATTTGCCCGGCTAAAACCAATTCAATCGAAGAGCCAAACTGGCAAATACATTGGGTTTCAAGAGATGATTCGGAAAAAAAATTATATGCCGATAAACAAATTGATTCATTAAAAGAACCTGTTGTTATTTATGGAAGAGTAACGGGCGAATACCGGCTTAAATTAAAAAAGAACGGAAATATATTATCGGGATTTGTTTCTGAAGATGGCAAAAAATGGAAACCTGCAGGCACTTCGATTGTAAAAAATAAAAAGGTTTTATTAGGCATTGTGGTTGCTTCTGGAATGCCGAATAAAACAACCACTGTAATGTTTGATAATGTTAAGATTGAAAAATAAATAATTTATGAAACGAAGAAAATTTATTGAAAACATTGGAACTATATCGAGTTTAATGTTGGCTTCGCCTGCATTGGCAATTGCTGAAGAAAAAAAACAAACACCGCTTACTATTTTATCTGCTAACGAAATATATGCAGGTGTTTGGAAATTTACTATTGGCATACCCGAAAAAATTACGCCGCAATCAACAAGAAATATTCAGCCCAATATTTCTTCATTAAAAAATTTACCAAAAGTTTCTGCATGCAATGTGCCGGTAGAAGGCGAAGTAAATAATCGCGGTACATTTATATACCTGCCTTTAAAACAAGATGAATATATTTATGGATTGGGTTTGCAAATGCAATCGTTTCAGCAAAGAGGATTAAAGAAAACATTGCGTGTAAATGCCGACCCCACGCTGGATACAGGCGATTCTCATGCTCCCGTCCCTTTCTTTGTTTCAACCGATGGTTATGGGGTTTTTGTAGATACGGCACGTTATGCAACTTTTTATTTGGGAAACAAAAAAAAGAAAATTGATAATAAAGTTGATTTGCCGAAGAATGATGAAAACGATGGATGGAATGCTTTGAATGGTCCTTACGAAAAATTGGGCTTCGGTACCGACAGCGAAATTTTAATTGAAATACCAAAAACAAAAGGCGTTGATGTATATGTTTTTGGAGGGCCAACTTTGCTGAATGCCGTGCAGCGTTATAATTTATTTTCGGGAGGCGGTGTAGTGCCGCCGCGTTGGGGCTTGGGTTTTTGGTACAGAGTAGAATCAAATTTTTCGCAGGATGAAGTGGCGGGTATGGCAAATTATTTTCGCGAAAGCAAAATTCCATGTGATGTTATTGGGCTGGAACCTCACTGGCAATCGCATGCTTATTCTTGTTCGTATTTGTGGGGAAAAGGTTTTGCCAATCCTGCACAAATGCTGAAAGACTTGAAAACAAAGGGTTTCAGAGTAAATTTATGGGAGCATGCTTATGTGCATCCTTCATCACCAATCTATAAAAAATTAATTCCTTATTCAGGCGATTATATAGTGTGGGAAGGATTAGTACCCGATTTTGTTAACAAAGAAGCAAGAGAAATTTTTGGTTTGCTTCATAAAAAAGAACATGTTGATTTAGGTGTTTCGGGATACAAAACCGATGAGTGCGATAACAGCGATTACACCGGCAACTGGTCGTTTCCCGAATTAACACAATTTCCTTCGGGTGCCGATGGCGAGCAAATGCACAGCCTGTTTGGCTTACGCTATCAGGATTCTATTTTAGAAGTGTTTAATGAAAAGAAGGAAAAAACTTATGGCTTGGTTCGTTCATCGGGTGCATTGGCGGCACCTTATCCATTTGTGTTGTACAGCGATTTGTATAATCACAAAACATTTATTCATTCCATTGCACAATCATCATTCAGCGGTTTGCTTTGGACACCCGAAGTACGACACGCAACAAGCAATGAAGATTTGATACGGAGATTGCAATCGGTAATTTTTTCGCCATTGGCAATGATAAATGCATGGTATTTAAAAAATGCACCGTGGAAACAAATAGACCGCAAAACCAATAACGACGGGCATTTTGCAGATGACTGGCAAAAATTGGAAAACCAATGCAAAGAAATTATTGAATTGCGAATGCAATTGATTCCATACCTGCATGCAGCCTTTGTAAAATATCATCAAACAGGCATACCACCATTCCGTGCGTTGATAATGGATTATCCCAACGATGAAAAATTAAAAAATTTAAGCAGCCAGTTTATGGTGGGCGAAAATTTATTGGTAGCTCCGGTAACAGAAGGCGAGAAAATAAAAAAGGTTTATTTGCCCGAAGGCGAATGGTATCATTTTTATACTAACGAAAAATATTCAGGCAAAAAAGAATACCAGATAGAAGTGCCGTTACTGCAAATACCCATCTTTGTAAAAGCCGCAACCATACTGCCTTTGGCTACTCCAACATTACATACCGAAGAAGCCGCAAGCCTGCAATTAAACGTAAAAATATTTGGCAACAACGCAAAACCGGTAACACTTTTTGAAGGCGATAATTTTGAAAATAATTTTACTGATGTGCAATTAATTTGGAACGAAGCAAAACAATCGGTAGAAATAAAACGTAAGGCCGAAAACAAAAACGAAAAACAATATTCACTGGTGGACTGGAAAGTTATAATTTAGTTGTCCAAAAAAGAAACAACAATTTTTAACGATAAAAAAATAATAAATGAAACGATTTATTGCCCCCTTTTTATTAAGTGTGTTTTTCACACTTAATTTGTTTGCCCAAAATACAGTTACGGTACAAACCGATTCGGGAAAATTTATCATCAACAAAAATATTTACGGGCATTTTTCCGAGCACCTCGGACATTGTATTTATGATGGTATTTATGTTGGCGACAAAAATAAAGACATACCCAATACCAACGGCATTCGCAACGATGTGGCAGATGCACTTAAAAAATTAAAAGTGCCTTTATTACGTTGGCCCGGCGGCTGTTTTGCCGATACGTATCATTGGAAAGATGGTGTGGGGCCAAAAGATAAACGTGCCAGCATTGTAAATCAATGGTGGGGCGGCATTACAGAAGACAACAGTTTTGGCACACATGAGTTCTTAAATTTTTGTAAGATGATTGGTGCAGAACCATACATCTCCGGCAATGTAGGCAGCGGTACGGTTAAAGAAATGACAGATTGGGTAAACTATGTAAATGGTGCGCCGGCTGCGAGCCCTATGAGTAAATGGCGTGTAGAAAACGGGCAAAAAGAACCATGGACTGTAAAATATTGGGGCATTGGCAACGAAGCCTGGGGTTGTGGCGGCACTATGACTCCGGAATATTATGCAAATATTTTTCGCCAGTATGCTACCTATTTAACCGATGTAAACAATACCCGAATATTCCGTATCGCATCAGGTGCCGGCGGCGATGATACGCAATGGACAGAAGTGCTGATGAAAAATATTCCACTCGGTATGTTGCAGGGTATTGGCGTACATCATTATGCAGTTATTAATTGGGATCATAAAGGTTCGGCAACCAATTTTACAGAAAAGGAATATTATACCACCATGAGAGAAGCGTTGCGTATGGACGATATTATTTCGCATCATTCTGCCATCATGGATAAATATGATCCGCAAAAAAAAGTGGCACTTGGTGTTGACGAATGGGGTGCATGGTATGATGTAGAACCCGGTACCAATGGCGGATTTTTGTATCAGCAAAATACAATGCGTGATGCCGTGCTGGCAGGCGCTACGCTTAATATTTTTAATAATCATTGCGAAAGGGTACGCATGGCTAATCTGGCACAAATAGTAAATGTGTTGCAGGCGGTAATTCTTACCAATAAAGAAAAAATAATTCTGACGCCTACTTACCATGTAATGGAAATGTACAACGTTCACCAGGATGCAACTATGCTGCCGGTAAAAGTTGAAACAGAAAATTATGTGTTTGAAAATGGTGAACTGCCCGCTATATCTGCATCTGCATCGAAAGATAAAAACGGCATTACACACATCAGCTTAACAAATGTGGATGCATCTAAAGCTAAAGAAGTAACTATTGAATTAAAAGGCGGTAATTATAAAAAAGTATCAGGTAGGATTTTAACATCGGATAAGTTGCAAAATTTTAATTCGTTTGATGCACCCGATAAAATTGAACCGGCAAATTTTAATGCGCAAATTAAAGACAACAAAATCTTAATAAAGATCCCTGCATTTTCGGTAGTAGTGCTGAATCTGCAATGAGGATATTTGGAAGAAAACATTCTAAAATAAAGAATGTAATTTATAATTATGGTTAGCAAAAAATTTTGTTGAACTGTTTTGCTGCAGCCTGTAATTTTTTGTTCAATTACTTTTTTGTTTGAAGATAATTTAAAACAAATGCCGGATGTGAGGCTGTTACAGAAGAAAAAGTTTTGTAAAAAAATCTTTTTAAATGCGTAAACAAAAAATAATTCTTTCCTTATTTTATTTCTGTTGCATCGCAGCACTTGCTCAGTCGCAGCAAAATTATGTATCGAAAGTGTGGGTGGCAGATAACGGAGATGGTACTTATAAAAATCCGGTTTTGTATGCCGATTATTCAGACCCCGATGTTATTCGTGTGGGCAATGATTATTATATGGCTGCATCAAGTTTTAATTGCGTGCCGGGCTTACCCATTCTTCATTCAAAAGATTTGGTAAACTGGAAAATCATCAACTATGCTTTAAAAAAACAATTACCCGAAGAAATTTATAATGCACCGCAACATGGTAAAGGAGTGTGGGCCCCGTCGCTGAATTATCATAATGGCGAATTTTATTTGTATTATCCCGATCCCGATTTTGGTATTTATATGATTAAAACCAAAGACCCCGCAAAAGATTGGAGCAAACCTGTTTTGATTTTATCGGGCAAAGGAATTATAGACCCAACTTCTTTTTGGGATGATAACGGAAAAGCTTATCTGGCAATAGCCTGGGCTGCAAGCAGGGCAGGAGTAAACAGCTTGATTACTTTGTTTAAAATGAATGATAACGGAACTTCTGTTATTGATGAAGGCAAACATATTTACGATGGGCATGATGCAGATAAAACCATTGAAGGGCCTAAACTTTTAAAACACAACGGTTATTATTTTATTCTTGCTCCGGCAGGTGGCGTAACCAATGGATGGCAGTTGGCATTACGCTCAAAAAATATTTATGGG
The DNA here is from genome assembly GCA_036260755.1 of Chitinophagaceae bacterium. Taxonomy (GTDB): domain Bacteria; phylum Bacteroidota; class Bacteroidia; order Chitinophagales; family Chitinophagaceae; genus CAIQDX01. Next base: position 17,217 of record DATAMD010000165.1, read on the forward strand.
CCTTACGAACGCAAAGTTGTAATGGCACAGGGCAACACAGATATTAACGGGCCGCATCAGGGTGCATTGGTACAAACACAAACAGGCAAATTTTGGTTTGTACATTTTCAGGATAAAAATATGTATGGACGCATTATCCGCATGGAACCTGTTGCATGGAAAAATGATTGGCCTGTTATGGGTAATGATAAAGATGGTGATGGCATCGGCGAACCTGTTACTGTATTTAGAAAACCTTATGCCGGTAAAACTTATCCAATAATAACGCCTGCAGAATCTGATGAATTTAATTCTGATACTTTAGGCTTGCAGTGGCAATGGTATGCAAACCCTAAAATTCAATGGTATGCATTAATACCCAATACAGGTTATTTACGTTTGTTTGCTTATCCTTCTGATACAGGAAAAAATTTATGGACCGTACCCAATTTATTATTGCAAAAATTCCCTGCCCCATCGTTTACTGCTACAGCAAAAATTAAATGGAATATTGAAAAGGATGAATGGAAAACAAAAAAAGCAGGATTGGTTATTACCGGTAACGATTACGCATATATATCTATTGCAAAAAATGAAAACGGATTTTTTATTTCGCAGGTAGTTTGCAAAAATGCTGCAACGGGCACTGCCGAAGAAATTACAGCACAGCAACCATTAAAAGATTCTGTTGTGTATGTTCGGGTAATTGTTACGGAGCCTGATGCCAAATGTATTTTCGGTTACAGTGAAGATGGTGTTAATTATAAAACTATCGGAACAACATTTTTTGCAAAGCCTGAATTATGGATCGGTGCAAAAATTGGATTGTTTTGTACAAGCTCGTCAAATGTCAAAAACGGCGGATATGCTGATGTGGATTGGTTTAGAATAACTAAGAATGAATAATAAAACTATTTCATTAATATCCTTGCAAGTCTGTACCCTTAGTTGTTTTCAGAAAATTTTACCAAATGTTTTTTGCTGTGTTCTCTTTTTATTTTATTGAAACAATCAATGGTGTTTGAATGATGGCCTGAAACTTTTTTAAATAATCAAACCATTGTTGTGATGAGGTAATAATTCCGGCTTTATTCCATGCAGCACCAAAATAATAAATAAAACGCTGATGATTTTTTACTGTTAGTTTTGTCAATATCTGTTCGTTATTGATAGTTGTATTATCAACAGAAGTTTCAAACAAACAGCCAACACCGGTTGTTCCGTCTATCTTATCTGTGGGTTCCCAATATCCGGTTATTCCGGTTTGTTCATTTGTAAAAATTATTCCCGCTTCTTTTCTTTTAACAATGCCAACAACTACCGGCAAAGTGCTGTCATCATTTTTTAAGTTGTAAATAACTTCTGTTTTGTTTAATTGCGATCCGGCATCTAAAGAAATAATTTTCTCAGCACTAATAATTTTTCCGCTGCAATTCCATTCATCAAAACTTAATTTAAAACTGCAACGCAATGGCCCGTTGTCTAAAACTTTCCATTGCCTGAAATTTTTGCTGTAACAAATCGAATCGTTGAAATAAGGCATAATACCGCCGGCACCCAGCGTTAATCCTACATGATAATAATCTAATCCATCGCCATGATCGATATGATATTCATTTCTTTTGTAACGGTCATTAATAATAAGTTTATCGGTTCGTTTTACCCAAACATCATTACCCAAACCCATTTCATTCGGAAAATTTTCTAATGCTTTTCCGTAAACCCTGTAAGCACATTTATCGTTTTCCCATGCTAGATCATCTTTTCTTTCCGGTACAAAACGGCAATAAACTTTTGCCGGAACTTTTGCCGGAATGGCTTTTATAATTTTAACCGATAAAGTTGATTTTGGCAGCATGCTGATCTGCAATAATAAACTTTGAATTTCTTTTTCTCCTTTATATTCTGCCTGGTAAGCAATTTCTTTATTTGTTTTAGCATCAATAACTTTAAAATGATTGATTTGAATTTCGGGAAACGATTTTTTTATTTGTTGCCAGCCGATCGATACAATTTCTTTTGAACGGTTGATATTGGATGTATTCTCAATAAAAATTGTTTTTGATTGAGAGAAAGAATTATTTACTGCTGATAAAAATAGTATCGAGAAAATTAAAAAACATATGGCTTTCATCGGTAAAAAAGTTTTGTATAAAATTTTTATTTTAGAGTTGCAACAGGTGCCGGATCCATATCGGAATACACTAAATTTTCTCCTGCCATTCCCCAAATAAATCCGTAATTGGATGTGCCGCAACCAAAATGTGTACTCCATGGCGGAGATATAATTGCTTCATTATTCTTCATCACAATATGCCTCGATTCCATCGGGTTGCCCATAAAATGAAACAATCTTTGTTCGGCCGTTAAGTCAAAATAAAAATATGCTTCCATTCTTCTGGTATGCGTATGCGGCGGAACAGAATTCCATACGCTTCCGTTTTCTAACATGGTTAATCCCATTACCAACTGACAACTTTTTATTCCGTCGGCATGAATGTATTTATAAACCGTTCTTTTATTTGATGTTTCTGTAGCACCTAATTGTACCGGAGCTGCTTGTTCTTTTGTAAATTTTGTTATTGGATAAACCGCATGTGCCGGAGCTGATAATAAATAAAAAATTGCCGGTGATTTTTTTGATGATGATGCAAATGTTATTTTCTTATTTCCTTTGCCAACATACAAACATGATTTATTTTCTGCATCAAATTTTTTACCGTCAACAGTAACCGTTCCTTTGGCACCAACGTTGATGATTCCCAATTCTCTTCTTTCTAAAAAATATCCGGAACGCAACTCGGGATGATTGGGTAATGCCAATGTTTTATTTACAGGCACTGCACCACCAATAATCATTCTGTCGTAATGCGTGTACACTAATTTTAATTCATCATTCACCATTAAATCACTCACCAAAAAATTATCTATCAATTTTTGTGTATCGAATTGTTTTGTTTCTTCAGGGCCAACAGCAAATCTTATTTCCATTTTATCATCAACATAAGTGTTGGTTTTATAATCTTTCAATTGCATTATTCAAAATTTTAAGAAGTTATTTTTTGCGGTAATTGTTTTTATCTGGCCATCCATCCACCATCAACGAAAAGAATAGTTCCATTTACATAATCGGATGCCGAAGAGGCTAAAAATACAATTGGCCCTTTAAAATCTTCTGGTACCCCCCATCTTCCAAGCGGAATTCGGTCTAATATCGATTTACTTCTTTCAGGATCTTCACGTAATGCCTGTGTATTATTTGTAGCAATATAACCCGGCGCAATACCATTTACACAAATACCTTTGTTTCCCCATTCATTTCCAAAAGCACGCACTAATCCTGCAACTGCCGATTTACTTGCTGTATATCCCGGTACATTAATTCCTCCCTGAAAACTTAATAAAGAACAAGTGAAAATAATTTTTCCTCCTCCATTTTCAATCATATGTTTTCCAAATTCTCGCCCAAGAATAAATTGAGCGTCTAAATTTATAGAGATAACTTTATCCCAATATTCATCAGGATGTTCGGCTGCAGGTTTACGCATTATGATGCCTGCATTGTTTACTAAAATATCTATCTTTTTATTATCGGTTTTAACTTTATTAATGAATGAATATAAAGTGTCTCTGTCAGAAATATCCACTTTATGATAACTGAATTTTTTGCCGGTTTCTTCTACTGCTTGTTTAGTGGCCGAATAATCGTCAACAATTGATGCTCCAATAATATCTGCTCCTGCTTCCGCCAAAGCAATTGCCATTCCCTGCCCTAATCCGGTATCGCAGCCTGTTATAAGTGCAGTTTTTCCTGTAAGGTCAAATAAATTTTGGATGTTCATCAACTATCATTTAATTTGTTTAAACAAGAAGAAGATTCAAAATTAGATACATGTTATATTCTTTGAGAAATTATTTGTGCAAACGATTACATGCCATTTATTATGTTTGAGGATAACAAAAAATCAAATGCAATAACAATTAAGGATATTGCGGTTGCATTGCATTTATCTACAGCAACGGTATCAAGAGCTCTTCGGGATAGTTATCAAATAAGTATCGAAACAAAAACAAGAGTAAAAGAATATGCAGAACAACACAATTACGCACCTAATTTAATTGCACAGAGTTTAAGATTACATAAATCAAAAAGCATTGGCGTTTTATTATGTTCGATCCCCAACCACTTTTTTTCTCAGGTTATAAGCGGAATTGAATCTGCCGCAATCGTTAATAATTATCATGTTATTATTACGCAAAGCCACGAATCAATTGATAGGGAAAAACAAAACCTTCAATTTTTGTCAAAAAGAAATGTTGATGGTTTTTTAGTGTCTATATCTACAGAAACAAATACGTACGATCATTTTAAAGAAATTATAGACAAAAATATTCCAATTGTTTTTTTTGACAGAATTGCCGAAATAAATAATACGCATAAAGTTCGTTCCCGAAATTTAGAAGCAGCTTATGAAGCCACAAAACATTTAATAGCTAATGGGTTTAAAAAAA
>DATAMD010000166.1:0-2211 GCA_036260755.1 Chitinophagaceae bacterium
TTTTTTTAAAATGATCTTTTACTTCTTTCAATTTTTTATTGCGGATAACCATTATTGATCCACTTGGTTATTTGTGTAATCTGGCAACTGCTCATTTGCCCGCTTGGAGGCATATTCATTGCTGCAGTTGCAGAAGTAAAATTGATCGCATTTAAGAAAGTTGTGGTGCCGATAGTTTTTATAGAATTTACTGCACTTGTATAATCACTCAGAATAACACCTAAATAATTTGTTGTTGCATTATGGCATCCCACGCAATTATTTGCAAACAAAGCAGAGATGCTTGTTGAATAAGTGAACTGAGTAGTATCGCAAGAAGCGGTACACGTTGTGTTTGTTGCACCTTCATTAATCCATTGCTTTATTAATGCAACCTGTGCTGCACTCATCTGGGCACTTGTACTTGGCGGCATCGATCTTCCAATAATTGTATAATACTTACTTGAACCCGGATTATTTGCTCTTATACCATTCATGATGTTTGCATAACTATCCAGAATCACTCCTCCTTGTGCTGATGTTGTATTATGGCAACCTGCCTGTGCGCAAAAACTTTGATACAACGGCAAAATCTGTGATGAGAAGCATACACCTGTAACCACAGGAGCCGCTGTTACAGTTAAAGAATAAGTTGTTGTTATGCTTCCTGCACTGTTTGCTGCTTTAATTGTAAGGTTATATGTGCCTGTTGCAACTGATGTATTCCAACTAATAATACCGGTTGCACTGTAAACAGATACACCTGCAGGCACAACTCCGCTAAGGCTGTAAGTAATAGTTCCTAAACCATTGTTTATTGTTGGTGTTGCCGATGTGCCGGCTGTTCCTTGTGTTATGCTGCTGCTTGCAGGATTATACGAGAAACTGGAAGGCGTAACAACGGCTTGTGTTTGCGATACAGTTAAAGAATAACTTCCCGATACACTACCAATATTGTTTGTTGCTTTAACAGAAAGATTGTATACTCCCACTGCAACAGCATTAGTCCAGCTTATTACACCGGTTGAACTGTTTATGCTGATGCCCGAAGGAACAGTACCTGTTAAAGAATAAGTAACTGCAGCTCCGCCTGTATTAATTGATGGTGAAACCGAATTACCCGATGTACCCGTAACAACAGTACTGCTTGCCGGATTATAAACAAGACTGGATGGCGCTGTTACACTACTGTTTACATTTAATACATAAGTTGTAGCAGTACTTCCTATACTGTTTGTAGCAGTAACCGAAATATTATACGTGCCCACAGCAACAGCAGCGCCCCATGTAATTACACCGGTTTTACTGTTGATGCTGATACCCGCATCAGTAGTATTTGTAATTGAAAATACTACTGCATCGCCACCATTATCAATAGTTGGTGTAGCAGAATTACCTGCTGTTCCTAATAAAACTGTTGAGCTCGTAGGAACATAAATTAAATTTGTGGGAACTGTTTTGGTTACAATAATTTCATGTTTACAGGCGTAAACAACTAAGGCAGCAAAACAAATTAAAATAATTTTTTTCATAGTCTATTTTTTTTCTACTACTAAGATTACCGAATAAAACAGAGTGTTGCCCGAAACATTTCAATTACTGTGCTAATTTTTTTTTTCGAGTGTTAAAGATTTTATAATGATGATTTAATTAAATATGTAAACCGTAAAACAAAACAAACGGAGAGATAATATTATTAATATGATTGAATGCTTCACATTAATTTTTTTTGATTGCCGAAGTAAATTATTTATCAGCGATATTTTTTCGCCTCATTCTTGATATGAAAAAATAATAACAGGTAATGCAAGGCTGCTAATCCTGATGGTTAACATTCAGTAATCCTTTCTTAAAGGTCATTTTACATATTGCTGAACAGGCAAACGGTTGGCAAGACTTCTGGCCAGCGTCATCTCATCTGCATATTCCAATTCGCCGCCAAATGCTATGCCGCGTGCAATCGTGGTTACACGGCAATTAAAGTGAGCAATCTTTTTTTGGATATAATAAATAGTAGTATCGCCCTGAATATTGGGGTTCAATGCAAAAATTAATTCTTCTGTTTGCTCTTTTTCGATCCGGTGAATTAATGATTCGATATTTAACTGATCGGGGCCAATGCCATCCAGCGGAGAAATAATTCCGCCCAACACATGATATGTTCCATTGTATTGTTGTGTACTTTCTATGGCAATAACATCACGGATAGTTTCCACCACACAAATCATATTT
>DATAMD010000409.1:0-2154 GCA_036260755.1 Chitinophagaceae bacterium
GAAGAATTGGTATTGTTTCAAAATCTGGAACATTAACTTATGAAGCTGCCGATCAGGTGGTGAAAGCCGGATTGGGAATAAGCACTGCTATTGGCATTGGCGGCGACCCGATTATTGGCACCACCACAAAAGAAGCGGTTGAATTATTTATGAATGATCCTGAAACCGATGGTATTATTATGATTGGCGAAATTGGCGGAAGCATGGAAGCTGATGCTGCACGCTGGATTAAAGAAAATAAAAAGAAACCTGTAGTTGGTTTTATTGCCGGACAAACTGCACCGGCCGGCAGAAGAATGGGACATGCAGGTGCCATCATTGGCGGTGCCGAAGATACTGCCGCTGCTAAAATGAAGATCATGACCGAATGCGGAATTAATGTTGTTGCAAGCCCGGCCGACATTGGCAAAACAATGGCATCAATTTTAAAGAAATAAAATTTGTTCAAAATAATTTTATAAAAAATACCGAATCAGTCGGTATTTTTTTTGCCATCACATTTGCATCTGTAGGCAAAATTTGTTCTGTAGATTTATGTTTCTTATTTAATCGTTTCATGAAAAAAATATTTCTCTTTTTATTCATTTTATTTTCAATAAATATTTTTGTAATCGCACAGCAGCAAAAGCAATTAACCGTGCATTGTAATTTTCCAAAACAGTTAAAAACCGGAAATAAAATTAATTTGAAAGTAACTGTTGCACATCATTTATCAAAAGAACAAACCGGAAATGTAACACTCGAACTTTTCGATGCAATAACAAATAAAAGTGTTGATGGCTGGTTTCTGAATATTTTTCCGTTTCAATATTTTACTTCTATCGCCGGAGAAAATTTTAATACAAGTTTCCCTTTTACTGTTCCTTCCAATTTTAACGGAAAAATTAAAATTGTTATCAAAGCGGTTTGCGGAAATGCAAAAGATTCGCTTGCTCAAACATTTACTGTCAGTTCTAAAATAACCGGTAATGAGTGATACAAATGTTGATTATATTATTCTTGGCCAGGGCATCAGCGGAACTTTTTTAAGTTATTTTTTACACAAAGCAGGTAAGAAAATTTTAGTGATTGATGATGCTGAAACCTTTACTGCATCAAGGATTGCAAGCGGTGTGATAAATCCGGTTACCGGAAGAAGGGTTGTTGAAACATGGATGATTAACGACATCATGCCTTTTGCCGTTGATGCTTACAATGAATTGGGAAATGAAATTAATGCAACGGTTATTCAGCAATGCAACGTATTAAGTTTTCATGCAAGTGTGCAAATGAAAAATGCATTTGAAGATCGTTCGTCCGATGATAATAAATATTTACGCACTCCGGAAAATGAAGAATTATTGCATCAGTATTTTAAATTTTTTCTTGGTGTTGGCGAAACCAATCCCTGTTATTTAGCCGACATTCAAAAATTATTATCAGGCTGGCGAAAAAAATTAATTGAGAATAATTTATTGCTCGAAGAAAAATTTAATTGGGACGATTGTACTGTTACCGAAAATAAAATCACGTATAAAAATATTAATGCCCAAAAAATAATTTGTTGCGAAGGATCGGCAGGTGTGCACAATCCGCACTTTACTTTATTGCCTTATGCAAAAAATAAAGGCGAAGTTTTAATTGTTGAAATTCCCGATCTGCCACGCAGCAATACTTATAAACAGGGATTAACGATTGTGCCCTGGAAAGAAAATTTATTTTGGATCGGTTCGCCATACGAATGGAATTATTCCGATACCAATCCAACGGCTGCATTTAAAATAAAAACGCAATTACAATTGCAGCAATGGTTAAAACTGCCGTATAAAATTTTAGATCATTGGGCCGCCGAAAGGCCCGCCAACGTTGAGCGACGGCCGTTTGTTGGCTTGCATCCGTGAATACCTTCGGTTGCAATTTTAAATGGCATGGGTACAAAAGGCTGTTCGCTGGCGCCGTATTTTGCAAACCAATTAACGCAACATCTAATTAATAATTCTCCCATCAATCCTTTGGCCGATGTCAGAAGATTTACAAAAGTTTTAAGCAGATAATTTTTTGTAGCAAGCTGCTGAATAAAAATGAAACTGCGGTTGCGTCGCACACTTGTACAGTTTGAATAATCTTCAACTGTTTTGTTTGTGGCTAAAGCCTTAATAGATTATTTTGCTTTGC
>DATAMD010000167.1:0-4148 GCA_036260755.1 Chitinophagaceae bacterium
CGAAGTGATGATACATCAACCAAGTATTGGCGGTTATTTTCAGGCCAATTCGGCCGATATTGAAATTCAGGCCAATCAAATTCGTAAAACAAAAGAAATCGGTGCACAAATATTGGCAACCAATTGCGGTAAACCGGTTGAACAGATAATGAAAGATTTTGACCGCGATTACTGGATGAATGCCAAAGAAGCCGTTGATTATGGTATTGTAGATTCGATTTTAAAGAAAATCTAATATTCTGCACATACGCACCGGCATGGTTGCAACGTTAAATAATAATATTACTTTTGTGGTAAACAACTGATGCTTGCTTGCAGGTATCAGCCCTTAAAATTAAAAGCATGTCGTCTAAACAAAGCCATTTGCATTGTTCTTTTTGTGGCCGCAGCAGAGATGAAGTAAAAATTCTGATCGCCGGTCAGGAGGGACATATTTGTGAGCATTGTGTAGAACATGCTCAGGAAATTATTTTGCAGGAGCTGAATATTAAAAGTGAATCAAATAATTCTACCTCCAATTTTAAATTAAATGTTCGTAAGCCTGCTGAAATAAAAAAATTTCTGGACGATTATGTTATCGGGCAGGATGATGCCAAAAAAATTATAGCCGTTGCGGTTTATAATCATTTCAAAAGAATTGCACATAAAAGTCAGGTTGATGATGTTGAGATTGATAAAAGCAATATCATCATGGTTGGCGAAACAGGGACAGGGAAAACTTTATTGGCAAAAACAATTGCTAAAATGCTGAATGTTCCGTTTGCCATTGTAGATGCAACCGTATTTACAGAAGCCGGTTATGTTGGTGAAGATGTTGAAAGCATGCTTACACGTTTATTGCAAAATTGCAATTACGATGTGGCTGCCGCCGAACGCGGAATTGTTTATGTAGATGAAATTGATAAGATAGCACGCAAAGGCGATAACCCCTCCATTACCCGTGATGTTAGCGGCGAAGGTGTTCAGCAGGGATTATTAAAAATGCTGGAAGGTACAGAAGTGCTGGTACCACCGCAGGGCGGAAGAAAACATCCCGAACAAAAAATGATTAAGGTTGATACTAAAAATATCTTATTCATTTGCGGCGGTGCGTTCGACGGTATCGATAAAATAATTGCCCGAAGAATAAATACCAATGCCATTGGTTTTAATGTAAACAAAGAAGAACAAGAGATGCAGCGGTTGAATTTATTGCAATTCATTAATGCACAGGATTTGAAAAGTTTTGGTTTGATACCTGAATTATTGGGCCGCTTACCTGTTGTTACACATCTTAATCCTTTAGATAAAGAAACATTAAGAAGCATTTTAACCGAACCCAAAAATTCACTCATCAAACAATACAACAAGTTATTTGAATTAGAAGGAATTGAATTAACCATTGATGATGAAGTGATGGATTTTATGGTAGAAAAAGCATTGGAATATAAATTAGGCGCAAGAGGGTTACGAAGTATTTGCGAAGGTATTTTAACCGATGCGATGTTTGAATTGCCGGGCATGGGACAAACAGAACTGAACATTACTTTGGATTACGCCGAAAGTATGTTTAAAAAGAGTAAGATAAGTTTGCTGAAAGTTGCTTAGTTTTTTTTTGTTAATATTGAATACCAAAAAAGCGATGGGAATAACTTCTCGTCGCTTTTTGTTTTGATGGGATTAATTTGCAACGTAAAAAATTAAATCAAGTTATATGAATGAATTAATTGAACGATTAACCAAAGAAGCAGGCTTAACACCCGATCAGGCAAAAAAAGCTGTTGAAACAATTGCCAATTTTGTGAAAGAAAAATTTCCGATGTTGGGCGGCGCCGTTGATAATATTTTCGGTGCAGGAAGTAAGGATAATGATTAAAAAAATTAATCGGATAAGCCCATCCTCACTGCGATTGAAGCAAGCTCCTGCCTGCTCTGAACATTTAATTTTCTGAATAAACTTATTCTGTGATGATCTAATGCTTTTGGACTGATATCCATGATTCGAGCAATTTGTTCGTAGGTAAATCCTGTAGAAGAATATTTTAAAAGTTCGTATTCCCTGTCTGTAAGAACCGGTGCATCGTAATTGGTTGCAAAAAATTTATTTTGATCGGATATTACTATTTTATCTATTTCAATATTCTTTCCGAATTTTTCAATCATATCCATGATTACTTCCGGCTCTGCATTTTTAGCAATAAATCCTGATGCACCTTTTTGCAATAAATTATTTACTGTTATCTGATCTTGTATCATAGATATCATAACCACTTTTACCTGAGGGTAATGCAGATGAATGTAATCAAGTGTTTCAAATCCATTCATCACCGGCATTTGAATATCCAGCAACAAAACATCTGGTAAGGCATCATCAGAAAGTAAATCAATAAATTCCTTGCCGTTATTTGCTTCAAGTATAATTTTTACATTTTTGCTTTTGGCTAAAACATTAATTACACCTTTTCTGAAAATTGCATGGTCATCAACAACAGCCACTTTAATCATCATGTTGCATAGTTTTTATTCACGTATTCAGTTTCACTCATGGTTTCAGGATATTGTCTGTCGTACTAATAATGACACAACATTACTTCTTTATTCTATTCAAAAAAAAGAGAAAAATCCCGTACGATTCCCCTGACCCATAATCAGTAATACAAAAATAAAAAAGCTCCCTTTCGAGAGCCCTATTTATTCAACCATCTAACAAAAAATATTATGCTGTTAACTCTTCTCTTGCGATAACAATTTTTTGGATTTCGGAAGTACCTTCACCAATGGTACAAAGCTTGGCATCGCGATAATATTTTTCTACCGGAAAATCTTTGGTGTATCCATAACCACCAAATATCTGCACTGCATCATTTGCCACTTTAACTGCTGCTTCGCTTGCATAATATTTTGCCATGGCCGATTGTTTGGTATGTTTTTGATGGCGTTCTTTGAGATCGCATGCCTGATTTAATAACATTTCGGCAGCCATAATTTCTGTTGCCATATCGGCAAGTTTAAAACTGATTCCCTGAAAATTTGAAATAGGCTGATCGAACTGATGCCGTTCTTTCGAATATTTTATTGCTGCTTCATAAGCACCTTTTGCAATACCAAGCGCTAATGCAGCAATTGAAATTCTTCCTCCATCTAAAATTTTTAATGCCTGTTTAAATCCATCGCCAACATCACCAATTCTTTGCATATCATTTATTCTGCAATTATCAAAAATCATTTCAGTTGTTTCGCTGGCACGCATACCTAATTTATTTTCTTTTTTACCGGCAGCAAAACCTTTTGTTCCGCGTTCAACAATAAAAGCGGTTGCATTATTAGTTTTTCTTGGTTCGCCGGTTCTTGCAATTACAACTGCAACATCACTGCTTTTGCCATGAGTGATCCAACTTTTTGTTCCGTTTAAAACCCAATCATTGCCATCTTTTACGGCAATTGTTTGCATGTTGCCTGCATCGCTTCCGGTGTTTGGTTCCGTTAATCCCCATGCGCCAATAAATTCGCCCGTTGCCAATTTGGGTAAATATTTTTTCTTTTGCTCTTCGTTTGAAAAACTTAAAATATGATTGGTGCAAAGCGAATTATGTGCCGCCACACTTAATCCTATCGATCCGCACACTTTTGCAATTTCCTGAATGATGGTACTGTATTCGAAATAACTTAAACCTGCACCGCCATATTCGTGCGGCACTGTTATGCCCATCATTCCTAATTTTCCTAATTGTTTAAAAATATCGATTGGAAAAGTTTGCGTTTCATCCCATTCCATTACATGCGGCTTAATAAATTGCTGTGCAAAATCTTTTGCAGTTTGTGCTACCTGTTTCGTTAATTCATCTACCTGAAAATTCATGTACTGATTTTAATTTTTGTAAAACTAACAACTGTTAGTTTTACAAAAATAGACTAATATTTCGCATTGCCAAATGAATTCGTTTTTTATTGTGTTGCAAGAAAAGGAGAAATTTTTAAGTATGTTTCTTCGTTGATGAAAACTATTTTTTTTATGTCTTCCACTTTTTGAAACAGTCCGTGCTGATTGCGGTACATAACAATTGCTTTTGCAATTTCTTTAGAGATAAAAGAATTTTTACTCAACTCGTACTCATTGGCAGCATTGATATTTATTTTTTTAATGGTGGATGATTCTGTTTTTAAAAAAG
>DATAMD010000411.1:0-5240 GCA_036260755.1 Chitinophagaceae bacterium
GGATATGACAGTTGATGAAGCCTGCGAATTTTTTAATGCAGTGCCATGGATTTACAGAAAAATAAAAGTGTTGCAGGATGTTGGTTTGGGATATATTACTTTGGGCCAATCGGCTGTAACCCTTAGTGGCGGCGAGGCACAGCGTGTTAAACTTTCTACCGAGCTCGGAAAAAAAGATACAGGAAAAACATTTTATATTTTAGATGAACCAACAACAGGTTTGCATTTTCAGGATATAAAATTGTTGATGCATGTGGTTGATAAATTGGTTGACCGGGGAAATTCTGTTCTTATCATCGAACATAATCTGGATGTAATAAAACTTGCCGATCATATTATTGATCTCGGCCCCGAAGGCGGCGATGGCGGCGGTAAAATTTTATTCGAAGGCACGCCCGAAGAAATGATAAAAAATAAAATAAGTTTTACTGCAAAATTTTTAAAAGAAGAATTGGTTTAATTTTTTTTATTACCGGCTGCAACAATGCTATCGGCTGCCGTTGCGTCGCACACTTCAACTGAGGAAAGCTATGAGCTATGAACCATGAACATTTTGCTCGAAGCTCATGGCTCGCTGCTCGCAGCTTCAAAAGTACAAGTGTGCGACGCACAAAGAATAAAAGCTGGTAACAAAAAATTAAGAAACCAATAAACCAATTTCATCCATCCCTTTCTCAACATTTAATTTTATTTTCTTAAAATCATGTTTTGATTGGTAATACTTAACAAAAAATGTATTCAGCCAAAAGGCTTTGCAGGTAAGGGTTTGTGGTTGTGTAAATAAAAAATCCGGAAGTAAATGATACCATCTGTAACCATGATGATAAAAATATTTTGTGCAATCTTTTTTCATTCCTAATTCTTCGGCGGCTACCATTACAGCATCGCGTTGGCAACGCGATTTTATAAAAGGCTTTACAATTCTTTGTTCAAACCCATGAACAAACAAATGATCTTTTATTAGTTTGTAATTCTGGTAACGCGAGTAAGCATCGAACTGGGGAAAGAAAGGTGCTGTTATAAACGGTACTAAGAATATTGTTCTAAAAAATAAATTCCCTTCATGTAACCAAGTATTTATTTGTAATGTTTGAAATAAAACAACGAGCAATATTATTTCAAGCAAAGTCATCAAATGCAACAGATGACCAAGCTTTAAATAAGAAATAATTTTTGGACGATGGATCATTAAATTAAAATTAGGAGAAAATATTTTTATTGCTGCTTTATCATTTCAATATGATCAATCCCATCTTCATCATACACATCGCCGCTTTGAACAAATCCCAACGATTCGTAAAATTTTTTCAGGTATAATTGTGCGCCAATTTTTATAGGGCCTTCGCCAAACAGTTCGTAACATTTTTTTATGGCAACCTGCATTAATTCTCTTCCGGCGCCGCTTCTTCTGTATGCCGGAGATGATACCACTCTTCCGATGCTCATTTCTTTATAAACTTTTCCTGCTGCAATTAATCTTGCCGATGCAACTAAATTTTCTCCGTCGTAACCCATTAAATGAAAACTGAATTGATCTTTATTATCCATATCTAAAAAAACACAATTCTGTTCTACAACAAATACTTCGCTGCGCAACCGCAACGTGGCATACAATTCATTTGCTGTAAGGCTTTCGAAAGATTTTAATACCCAGTTATATTTTAAATGATGCATAATTATTTTTTATCTAATCACAAATCTATTGCTAACATTACAAAAAGCATGGCAGAACGGTTTTTATTTTGCAATTTTGCCGCCAATCTGGTTAAATAGTTATTTGTTAATTGTTACCTGCTGAACAATGAGATGTTGTACAAGGGTGCGACGCAAGGAACGATGAGCAATGAACAAAAGCCGGTTACATAAAAAAATATCATGCAAAAAAAGATTGCGATTATTGGTGCGGGGCCTGCGGGATTAACGGCAGCTTATTTATTGGGCAAGGCAAATCAGGATGTTGTTGTGTTTGAAAAAGATCCGCATTATGTTGGCGGCATTTCGCGAACAGAAACTTATAAAGGTTACAGTTTTGATATTGGCGGCCACCGTTTTTTTTCGAAGAGCAAAGAAGTGGAAGATTTCTGGAGTGAAATTTTAAAAGATGAAATGCTGGAAAGGCCACGCAGTTCGCGGATTTATTATAATCATAAATTTTTTGCTTATCCTTTAGCCGCATTTGAAGCATTAAGAAAATTAGGAATTGTTGAAAGCGCTTTGTGTGTGTTAAGTTATTTGCGGGCAAAAATTTCGCCGGTAAAAAATCCGAATAATTTTGAGGACTGGGTAGTGAATCAATTTGGAAGAAGATTATTTAATATTTTTTTTAAAACATACACCGAAAAAGTCTGGGGTATTCCGTGCAACGAAATTTCGGCCGATTGGGCGGCACAACGTATTAAAGGTTTATCGTTAAGCAGTGCTATCTGGAATGCATTATTTAAACCATCTGCAAGTGGCGATAAAGATAAAATCATTAAAACATTAATTGATTCGTTTCGTTATCCAAAGAAAGGACCGGGCATGATGTGGGAACGTTGCGTAGAAAAAAGTGAAGCATTGGGTGTGAAGATTGAAATGAATACCGGCATAAAAGAAATTCATTTTGTAAATAATAAGTGGAGCGTGAAAACCAGTAACGACGGTACTTTGGAAGGATTTGATTATGTGTTGTCGTCGGCGCCGATGAGAGAATTAATTGCATCAACTTATCCGCAGTTTCCTGCGAAAGCATTTAATGCATCGCAACAATTAAGTTACCGCGATTTTATAACTGTGGTTTTAATTTGTAAGGATGAAGATGCATTTACCGATAACTGGATTTATATTCACGACCCGAAAGTAAAAGTAGGAAGGATACAGAATTTTAAAAGCTGGAGCCCGTACATGGTACCCGATCAAAACATGGCCTGCTATGGATTGGAATATTTTTGTTTTGAAGGTGACGGTATGTGGACAAGCAGCAATGATGATTTAATTGCATTGGCAAAAAAGGAAATAGAAGAAATTGGTTTAACAAAGCAATCATCGGTGGTTGATGGATATGTGGTGCGTCAGCCAAAAGCATACCCTGTTTACGATCATTCATACAAAGCAAATGTAGAAGCAGTAAGAGAAGCATTAAAAAATTATCCCGGATTATATTTAGTTGGAAGAAACGGGATGCATAAATATAATAATCAGGATCACAGCATGATGACAGCAATGCTGGCTGCAAAAAATATCATTGCAGGCAAAGAATTATATGATCTGTGGAATGTAAATGAAGACGCCGAATACCACGAAGGTGGTTTACGCGGTGCCGAAGAAACAGAAAAAATAAGTGAACGATTGGTTCCGCAGAAAATAAATTAATCAGCATGCAATAAAAATTGCGTACAATTATTTCAGCTTAAAACCTTCTAAAAATTTAGTGGTGAAATTTCCGTTCCTGAAATCTTCATTCTGCATTAATTGCAAATGAAAGGGAATGGTTGTTTTAACGCCTTCAATCACATATTCGCTTAATGCACGGTACATGGTACTGATGGCCTCGTCTCTTGTTTGGGCAACAGCAATTAATTTACCGATCATCGAATCGTAATATGGCGGAATAACATAGCCTGTGTAAACATGGCTATCAACCCTAACTCCATGTCCGCCCGGTGTATGCAGTGTAGTTATTTTTCCGGGTGAAGGACGAAAATCATTATACGGATCTTCGGCATTGATACGGCATTCGATGGCGTGCATTTTAGGTTCATAATCTTTACCGCTGATATGCCGGCCTGCAGCAATTAATATTTGTTCTTTTATCAGATCAAAATTAGTTACTTCCTCTGTTACACAATGTTCAACCTGAATACGCGTATTCATTTCCATGAAATAAAAATTTCGATGTTTATCTACCAAAAATTCAATGGTACCAACGCTTTCATAGTTAATGGCCTGTGCAGCTTTTTTTGCGGCATCACCCATTCGTTGCCGTAGATCGGCTGTCATAAAAGGAGAAGGAGATTCTTCCACCAATTTTTGATGACGGCGTTGAATAGAACAATCTCTTTCGCTCAGATGGCTGATATTTCCGTACTGATCGCCTGCAATTTGAATTTCGATGTGACGGGGTTCTTCAACAAATTTTTCGAGATAAATACCATCATTTTTAAACGAACCGGCCGCTTCAATTTTCGCAGTGTTGTATGCGTTTTCCATTTGACTTTCTTCCCAAACCAAACGCATACCTTTTCCGCCGCCGCCTGCTGTTGCTTTTAAAATAACAGGATATCCTATTTCTTTTGCAATAGATTTTGCCTGTTCAATGCTTTCCAGCAAACCTTCGCCACCGGGCACCACCGGAACACCGGCTTTAATCATTGTTTCTTTTGCAGTAACCTTATCGCCCATCGAATTAATCATATCGGGCGTTGGACCAATAAATTTAATTCCGTAATCAGCACATATCTGAGAAAATTTTGCATTCTCAGCCAGAAACCCATAGCCGGGGTGAACCGCATCGGCATTGGTTATTTCAACAGCGGCCATAATATTCGGAACATTCAGATAAGATTCTGCACCGGAAGGTTTACCAATGCAAACGGCCTCATCTGCAAAGCGAACATGCAAGCTGTCTTTATCGGCAGTTGAATAAACCGCAACTGTTTTAATACCCATTTCACGACAGGTGCGAATTACGCGTAATGCAATTTCGCCTCTGTTTGCTATTAATATTTTTTTGAACATTTATACAATTTGAAAATTAAAAAATGTACTGATGTGCAGAATAATTCATTCACGCATTTGCATTTTTGCACATCAAAAAACTATGCAGGTTCTACCAAAAATAATGGCTGATCGAATTCAACAGGATTATTGTCTTCAACCAAAACTTTTACGATGGTTCCTTTTATTTCTGCTTCAATTTCATTGAAGAGCTTCATCGCTTCTATGATGCATATAGTTTTTCCCGGTTCAATGGTTGAACCAACTTCTACATAATTTGGTTTATCGGGAGAAGGGCGGCGATAGAAAGTCCCGATCATCGGACTTTTTATCGTAATATAATTATCGATTTTTTCAGCAGCTTTTGGTGCCGGAGCAACAGGTGCCGGTGTTGATGCAGGTGCTGCTGCAACTGCTTGCTGAGGAGGTGGTGCCACATTATAAACCTGATGCTGCGCCGGTGCAACAGTAACAATCTGTTCTTCCTTTTGCTTGATGGTTACCTTGCCATCTTTATCTTCAATACTTATTTCACCTATGTTACT
>DATAMD010000415.1:0-1733 GCA_036260755.1 Chitinophagaceae bacterium
CAAATACTAGCTATACATTACAGTTTACAACGAAAGAAAATAATATTGAAGAAAGGGAATATATAAAAACCAAAAATTGCTTATAGTTTTTCTTGCACTATGTCAAGGTTATCTAGGCCTGTTTTTTTTGTGGGTTTAAGAGCATTACTCTTTTTTTGATTATTTATAAAAATGCATGTATCTACTTTTTACATGAGAATTGAAATGCTAAAGACAAAAAAAGAAGTCTGCGAATTATTGAGTCTTACACGTGATGGTCTGACAAAGTTACAACAGAAAGATCCATCATTTCCTCGACCTATAAAATTTTCAAAAGAACGTCAAGCTCATGCATATTTTGATATTAAAGAGCTACAGGAGTGGCTTGAGTTAAAAAAATCTGAAAGAGAGGAATATTAAAATGAGTAATATTCTTTTATCTGAATTATCTAAAGACCAATTGATTGAAAAATTTGAAGAATATCCAATTTATGCCTTTCCAAAAATAATTGCTAATGCGATTCAAAAATCTGCTTTTTATCATCATGTTCCTGTTGCAGTCGCAGCTCAAACATATTTAGCTCAAATGTCATTTATCGCACAAAAATTTATTAATGCGCCAAGCGATAAAAAAGAAAGTGGACAGCCGGCAAGTCTAGCTGTATTGACAGTTTTTGCTTCAGGTGAAGGAAAAGATGTATGTAAAGATGATGCTGCAAAAATTGCAATCGAAGTCGATAATACGAATATGCAAAATTATAATGAAGAAATAATCGCATGGAAAATAGCACATCAAAAAAACAAAGGTGAACGTCCGATTAGTCCTCAATCAATTTTTGTAAGAGCAACCACGCAAGGTGTATTAAAGCATATGAGTATTAGCCCTTCTTCGAGTTTTATTTGGAGCACGGGCGAAGGCGGTTATTTGTTTGGCGGTTATTCTTTGCAAAGTGATACGAAATCAGATGCTTTAAGCACATTAACAGATTTAGTTGATCGAGGATCAGTAACTACAAATTTAGGGGGTGATGATAGTACTCTTGTTATGAATAAACGCTTTTGTTTGGATATAGCGGTTCAAGACGTCGTTGCACGACCATCTCTTGAAAATGAAATGTGTAAAAAACAAGGTTTTTTTGCAAGATTTTTATTTGCTGCACCTGAATCATTGCCTTTTAAGGAAATCACAAAAAATAATCGTAAATTAAAGTCTTATGATGATAATGATATAAATATGTATTGGAGCTTATGTCGGGAACTGCTTGACCCAATAAATTTAGCTATTGATACAGCTAAAAGACAAGTTATTATGAAAAATGACGAAGCTGATGATATTCATATTGAATATGAAAATTATATTAATTTTGAATCTCAAAAAGATGGTTTATATTATTCTATTCAAGCAAATGCAAAACGAACAAAACAATATGTTTTAAGAGTTGCGGCTATTCTTTCTTTTTTTGAATCTAAAAATATAATTGATGCCAAAATCATGAGAAATGCTATTGATATATGTAAGTATTCTCTAAATCAATGGCTAATATATTATAATAAGGGTGAAAAAACAGATAGTGAGATACTATTCTCTTGGATTAAAGAGCAATATAAACGTGGAAATAAAGTAATTTTAAAATCTAGCATTAATCAAAATGTTAGGAAAGTAAAAACTGCTCAATTAAGAGATGCAGCCCTAAAATACTTAATCGAAGCTGATTATATCAATATTGAAGAAATCGGAAAAAAAGAATATATCT
>DATAMD010000416.1:0-2178 GCA_036260755.1 Chitinophagaceae bacterium
TGTGTTTGATAAATATTATCGGGCTGTTTGTTATTTTTCTTTTCAATTATTGAAGGACAGGGCTGAGGCTGAAGATGTTGCTATGGAAACCTTTTTAAGGTACATTAATCACCAAAACGAATTTTTATCTGATGCTGCTGTAAAGGCTTTTTTATTTAAAGTTGCCCGCAACAAATGTGTTGATTATTTACGCAAACAAAGCAGCTCGCATAACTATCAGCAGCACATTACTCAAACAAATTATCCATCCGAAAATACCGTCAATAACGAGCAAATAATTGCCGGGTTGTTACAACTGGTGTACGAAGAAATTGAAAAATTACCCCAACAACGAAAACAAATTTTTAAAGCTGTTTTTATCGAAGGAAAAGACACTTCCACCATTGCCGGCGAAATGAACCTTAGCCCGCAAACAGTATTGAACCAAAAAACAAAAGCTCTTCAGATGTTGAAGCAAACACTGCAAAAACTGAGGTTTAGCAACCTTTACAGCCTCTTGCCAATGGCAATACTTCTTTTTTTTAAAAAAATATAACCAACCAATGGTTAAAATAACAGCCGTTACGTTTTAATAAGTGTATAATTGACATTTAACTATTTAACGATTAACCAAAACCGATTGAACTTGCTGTTTACCGCCTGTATTTTTTTTACCCAAAATTTTAAAAGGATATGAGTTCTAACGAACAAATTACCGGTATTATACTTTTGTATATTAAAGGAGAAGAATTAACACCTCAACAAAAAGAAGTGTTGGATAATTGGTTAAACAAATCAGCCGAAAACCAACAACTGTTTTCAAAAATCACCGACAGCCAATTTATTAAAAATGAGCTTGCTCAATATTATTCGTTCGATTTGCAAAAAGCATGGAACAAAATTTATCAGCTTATTGAAGCCAAACAAAACTATGCAACTTATAAAAATAAAAAACAAATCTGGCTGCAATGGGCTGCTGCGGCAGCTTTTGCAGGCGGGCTGATAAGTACAGTTTTACTGTATAATCATGCAAAAAATAAATCAGAAAATAATATTACAGTAACTAAAAAAAATAACGACGTACCCTCGCCTGCTTTATCAAAAGCATATATAAAAACGGATAACGGCAAGTTGGTAGCGGTTGATAGTATTAAAGTTAATACTGTTTTTAAAATTAATGATATTGAGGTAATGAAAAACAGCGACGGACAAATTGTGTATACCAATCATTCAAATATTTCATCAACCAACACATTGTATAATCCACGCGGCAGCAATATTGTAACGCTGGTATTAAGCGATGGCAGCAAAGTCTGGCTCAACAGCGAGAGCAGTATTACCTATCCGCTGCAATTTGATAACGATAGCCTGCGGGCCGTAACTATTACCGGCGAAGCCTATTTTGAAGTAGCCAAAAGCAAAACAAAAAAATTTGTTGTTACTACCGGCAACGGCATAAAGACCGAAGTATTGGGTACGCATTTTAATGTAAAAAATTATGATGATGAAAACACTTGCGGCGTAACACTGCTCGAAGGTTCGGTGCGGGTAAGTAAAGCACAAAACAGTGTGTTGCTGGTACCCGAACAACAAGCTAATTACGAAAATAGTTTTTCGGTAAAAAAAGTAAATATTGAAAAAGTGGTGGCATGGAAAACAGGCGTATTTAATTTTGAAGATGATGATTTACCCACAGTTTTAAAACAACTTTCCCGCTGGTACGATATACATGTGCAAATAAACAATAATGTAGATAACAGTGAAACTTATTCGGGCATTATTAGCCGAAATCTTTCGCTGATGCAGGTTTTACAAATTTTAAAATTAGCAGGCGTGCATTATGAACTAAATCAAAATACATTAATTATTACCAAAACTTAAAAGCTATGACGTAAAAAAAAACATTTTGTTCTTCCATAAAAAAACCGGAAATGCGGCAACATTCCCGGCGAAATTTAGAAAGAACAAATAACGATTGAACTGACATCTCTCAAATTAATTTGTTAATCTCTAAACATTGCAAAGTTATGCAAACTGCCATACCAAAAAAAAGTGAAAAAAATTTTTCACCCACACAATTGCTTATTGCCATGAAATTATCTGTAATTTTTCTTCTTGCCTTTGTGCTTCAGTCCTCTGCCAACGGACTGGCACAGAAAATTACGTTCAATTTAAAGAATGCTCCGTTAGAAAAAGTAT
>DATAMD010000417.1:0-2063 GCA_036260755.1 Chitinophagaceae bacterium
CTACTTTGCCATTAAACAAAGAAAAAAAGAAAAATTAAATGCAAAAACATATTTAGAAAATCCGCCGCAGGTTTCTATTATTGTTCCCGCATATAACGAAGAAGTAAATGCAGTAAGCTCTTTAGAAAACCTGTTGCTTTGCGATTATCCTTTTTTCGATATAATTTTTATTGATGATGGCAGCACCGATAACACTTTTAAAACAGTAAAAGCTGCTTTCGAAAATAACCCTAAATTAAAAATATTCACCAAACCCAATGGCGGCAAGGCCTCGGCATTAAATTACGGTATCGAAAAAACGGATGCAAACTATGTGGTGTGCATTGATGCCGATACAAAATTATTACCCGATGCCGTAAAAGAATTAATGAAAAATTTTGCCGACGAAAATGTTGGTGCAGTTGCGGGTTCGGTTAAAGTTGGTAACCTGGTAAACATATTAACCAAATGGCAAAGTATAGAATATACAACCAGCCAGAACTTCGATAGAAAAGGTTTTGCTTATCCAAACGCAATAACGGTTATACCCGGCGCCATAGGTGCATTTAAAAAAGAAGCGATAATAAAAGCAGACGGTTTTACTACCGATACATTAGCCGAAGACTGCGATATCACCATCCGTATTTTAAAAGCGGGTTATATAATTGCCAACGAACCAAACGCACAAGCTTATACCGAAGCTCCTGAAACATTGAAACAATTTTTTAAACAACGTCTCCGCTGGACATTTGGTGTGATGCAAACTTTCTGGAAACATAAAGATGCATTATTCGTTATTAAGTATAAAGCTTTGGGATGGATCGCGTTGCCCGACATTCTTTTGTTCAAATACATCATTCCGCTGTTAAGTCCGGTGGGCGATTTTTTTATGTTTGTTGGTTTGTTCAGCGACAGCAGAGCCAAAATAGGAAAATATTATCTTATTTTTTTGTTGATCGATACATTGATTGGTGGCCTGGCATTCTTTTTCGAAAAAGAAAAACCATGGAAATTATTCTGGTTAATTCCGCAACGTATAATTTACAGATGGCTGATGATGATTGTTCTTTTCCGTTCGTACCGCCGTGCAATCAAAGGTGAATTGCAATCATGGGGGGTTTTAAAAAGAACAGGAAATGTAAAAGATATTGAAATGGTTCGTGCATAATTTTTTTGTTACGGGCTTTAGTTTTTTATGGCAACATTACCGGCATCGCATCATGCCGATTGTATCGGCATCTGCTGAACAAAATACGATGGTAGGCAGGATATGTAATCCGTATAAAATTTGTTTCATAAAATTCCGAACGCTGAAGTGAGTGACACAACAGGCGATGCCATGAAATACAAATGCTGGCTACATAAAAATTACCGAAAGTATAATAATAATTCTCATTAAAATACTCGTTCATTTTCCTTTACTTTGCAGCACTTTTTTATTATCAATTAATATATCATGAAACTGAAAGACATTCAGGTACTCAACGAAAAAGAAACACGTGGCGGTTTTGGCGAAGGCATCTATGAAATTGGAAAAGAAAACGAAAATGTAATAGTATTAACTGCTGATCTTGCGGGTTCTTTTAAATTAGGCCCGTATATAAAAGATATTCCTGAACGCTTTATTCAGTGCGGTATTGCCGAAGCTAATATGATTGGCATTGCAGCCGGATTAACCATTGGCGGTAAAATTCCATACACTACAACATTTGCAAATTTTAGCACAGGCCGTGTGTACGATCAAATTCGCCAGAGTATTGCATACAGCGATAAGAATGTAAAAATTTGTGCATCGCATGCAGGATTAACTTTAGGCGAAGATGGTGCAACACACCAAATATTAGAAGATATTGGATTGATGAAAATGTTGCCGGGCATGACGGTGATTGTGCCTTGCGATTTTAATCAAACTAAAACAGCAACTAAAGCAATTGCATCGTATAAAGGCCCGGTGTACCTGCGTTTTGGCCGACCCAAATGGCCCAACTTTACAAAAGAAGATGGCAGTGATTTTGTGATTGGTAAAGCACAGCAATTAAGCGAAGGAACCGATGTTTCTATTTTTGCATGTGGCCACATGGTTT
>DATAMD010000172.1:0-1754 GCA_036260755.1 Chitinophagaceae bacterium
TTGTTGTTGATACTGATGGAAATATCAGCGATTTAAAAATTGTGCAAACCGCAAGGCCCGATCTGGATGCAGAAGTGTTAAGGGTAATTAAAAAAATGCCGCAATGGAAACCCGGCATGCAAAACGGAAGAAAAGTTCCGGTATTCTGCAAATTACCTGTGACATTTGTATCGGCCGAATAAAATAATTATCTAAATTGCCCACCCTACTTCAATGCATTGTTAAATGGAAAATGATTTTAGAGATAAACAACGAAAAAGTTATTCTGTGATGCGGATGACATACGACTTAACCATGGCTATATTTTTATTGGCTATGGCTGTGGTTATGTTTTTGGGAGACAGGTTTAAGATCATTCAAATCATGGATGTAGATAAAACTTTCAGATATTTTTTTGGAGGCATTTGTTTATTATACGGCGGATTCAGATTGTATCGCGGAATAAAGAGGGACTATTAAAATGAAAAAAATTATATATTTCATTTCGTTTAATTTTTTATTGCTGGTGTCTTGTAAAAATAATCGTGATGCAGGTTATGTTGAAACCGACACACCCAAAAAAGGAACAATTTATATAAGCGTTGATGAGAGTTTCAGACCGGTTATTGAGCAGCAAATTAAAGTGTATCACTCTTCTTATCCGGAAGCAAATATTATTGCATCATATAAGCCGGAAGTAGAATGTTTTAAAGATTTTGCGAAAGATAGTACAAGATTAATTATCGTTGCCAAAGGATTATCTAAAAATGAAGTGTCGTTCTATGAAAATAAATTATCGGTACCGCCGCAATTTGCAGTACTTGCTTACGATGCGGTTGCGGCGATTGTAAATATTAATTCGAAAGACAGTGTGTTTACCATTGCCGATTTGAAAAATATTTTAGCCGGCAAAAAAAATATAACTGCCATCATGGATGGAAACAATGCTACAAGTTCGGTAAGATATTTGCAAGACAGTGTGTTGAAGGGAGCATCGTTCGGGCAAAATGTTGTGGCAGTAAATGGTAGTGATGCAGTAATCGATGCTGTTAAAAAAACCGAGCATGCCATTGGGTTTGTTGGATTAAGCTGGGTAGGAAATATTGATGAGCCTAAACAGTTAGAAGATTTAAAAAAAATACGCATAGCATTAATACAATGTGTAAAATGCAATGAAAAAGATATGTTTGCAAAACCATCGCAGGCAACCATAACTTATGGCGAGTATCCGTTGGCCAGGCCTTTATATTATATTTTTAAAGATGATGGCGGCGGTTTAGGAACAGCATTCGTAAATTTTATGAGCCTCGAACGCGGACAATTAATTTTCAGGCGATCGGGATTGGCGCCTGCCAAAATGGGTTTTTTAATACGTAACAGTAAAATAAAAGAGCAAGAGTAAACCTTATAATTTAAATGAAACATGATGAAGAAGATCATTACTTTTTTTGTTGCCGCAACAATTGTAATTAGTACAGCAAATGCCCAAACATTAGCCGAAGGCATTAAAAATATTAATTACGAAAAAAATAAAACGGCAATTTCGATTTTAAAGAAATTGTATGATGCTAATCCAAAAGACCCGCAAACAATTTATTGGTATGGGCAGGCTTTATTAGCGGCACAAGGGTTGCCAACAGCAGAGCAGGTAAATGCAGCAAAAACTGTTTATCAAAAAGCATTAACCGATGGTGTGAATGATCCATTTATTTGGGTTGGAATGGGGCATGTAGAATTATTGGAAGGAAGTGATTTAAATAAGGTCAAACAAAAAT
>DATAMD010000420.1:0-2516 GCA_036260755.1 Chitinophagaceae bacterium
ATACTTGCATTAGTTATCAATGTCCAAAAGATTGTATTGTACATGATGGTACCGATAAATACTGCCTGCTCTTCTTCGGTTCCTCTTCCTTTGGTAATATAACCAATGATTAAAGCCAGCAAACCTGCGCCAATCAAGGCAAATGACCAAGTTTTGAGTTTTGCAGGAATTTCAAATTGTTCTTTAATAGATGACATGTTAATCTTTTATATCAGTTGTAAAAAGGTAATTAATTTTTTGCCACAACATTGGTAGCGGGTGCCGCAGCAGCTTTTCCTTCTGCCTGTTTCATCTTAATATATTTTATGATCTGCCAACGTTGTTTACGTGTTAATTGCGATGCATAACTTCCCATCAAATTCTTGCCATACATCACAGAATAAAACATTTGTCCTTCGGGCATTGCTTCTGCATAAGCATCACCAAGAAATGCTCTTGGTTTTGCAGCAAATGGCCCCTCACCACCTTTATACAACGGACCATTGCCGTCTAATTTTGCTCCGTGGCAAATGCCGCAATTAATTAAATACAATCTTTCTGTTTCTGTATATTCTGATTTTGATAAAGAATCAACGGGACTTTTTATTTTTTTTGAAGCAACATAATTTGTTGTATCGCCGGCAGCATCTTTTACTAAAGGAAAAGGAAATTCTTCACCGCGTGCAATTGTTCCCGGAACAGGAAGATTGGTATAATTAATACCGGCATCTTTTAAATTGCTGTGATCGGCATAAGTTTCATAAGCACGGCTGTATGCCATATCGGGCATATAAACATTACTGGGCTTACGTTGCACATCGTTGCAGCTAATGATTGATGCAACAGTAATTACTAAAGCTATAATAAATAATTTCTTCATCGTCATTCAATTCTTATTAATTAAGCGGCAACAATTTTATTTTGAAAAGGGACTTGATCTTTATCATATCTTCCTAACCACCAGCCTTCTTCGGCAATTTGAACATCTGTTTCAACTGCACCGGCATTCGATAAAAATGCTTTCAGATCATCAACATTTGTTTTACCGGTTGTTTCAATCACCATCACAAATAAATCGTCTGTTGCACGTAAGTGAAAATGATGTTTTTTAATGAATGGCGACAGTTGGCATAAATAACAAAATGTAAGTACCATACCAACGGCAGCAAATAAAACCGTTAATTCGAAAATGATGGGTATCCATGCCGGCAAAGAAAAATGCGGTTTACCGCCAATGTTCAAAGGCCAGTCGTAAGTTAACACCCAACTGATAAAACTTAATGCAGTTGTTGTTCCGGTAATACCGTAAATAAATCCGGCGGTATGCAAACTTGTTTCGCGCAAACCCATTTCATGATCTAAACCATGCACTGCAAATGGTGTATAGATATCATGAATTTTATACCCTGCCGTACGAACTTTTTTTACCGCAGGAAATAAAACTGCTTCATCATCAAAACAGCCAACTACGAATTTCTTTTTTGCCATATCAATCTTCCCTTTCAGGAATTTATTGTTAAGAAATAATCTTTTAATTAATTCGATCCGTCGTTTTCTACAACGGTGTGTCCGTGCCCGCTATGAGCAAATACAGAAGCAGACACTGATTCCAAATGACCCATCTTTTCTTTATAACTTTCTCCTGTTGTCTTCAACACATATTTAATTTCTGCTATCGCAATAACAGGGAAATATTTTGCAAACAGGAAGAAACAGGTAAAAAATAATCCGAATGTTCCTAAATAAAATCCTATTTCCCAAATAGACGGACTATAATAAACAGACCATGCAGACGGAAGATAATCGCGGTACAATGATGTTACAATAATTACAAAACGCTCGAACCACATACCGGTATTTACGATCACACTCATAAAGAAAGTGATATATAAATTCCTTCTCATTTTACGGAACCAGAATATCTGCGGACTTAAAACATTGCATGCCATCATTCCCCAATAACTCCATCCGTAAGGACTAAATAAATTTGCACGGCTATACCAGAAAGTATATCCTTCATATTTATTCTGGCTATACCATCCCATAAATAATTCTGTTAGATAAGCCACACCAACAATAGATCCTGTTAAAACAATTACTTTATTCATTGCTTCAATGTGGCCCATGGTGATGTAATCTTCCATTCCAAAAACTTTTCTTATAATTACCATCAATGATTGCACCATTGCAAATCCTGAAAAAATCGCACCGGCAACAAAATATGGAGGGAAGATAGTTGTATGCCAGCCCGGAACAACTGATGTAGCAAAGTCGAATGATACAATTGTGTGTACTGATAATACCAACGGAGTTGATAAGCCTGCTAACACCAGCGATAAAGATTCGTGTCTTTGCCAGTGCTTGGTAGAACCACTCCATCCAAAAGAAGCAATACCATATAAATGCTTGCGCAGTTTAGTTTTTGCACGGTCACGAACAGTTGCCAAATCCGGTAATAAACCACTATACCAGAATAATAATGAAACAGTAAAATAAGTTGATATCGCAAACACATCCCATAATAATGGCGAATTAAA
>DATAMD010000423.1:0-3579 GCA_036260755.1 Chitinophagaceae bacterium
AAAATTTATTGCCACTATCAACAGTTCTTAAAAAAGCTTCTTCTTCTTCTTTAATTACTTTGGCAACAAAATCTTTTTGATGATTTAATTCGGGAAAAACATTTTCAAACTGTTTTGCAATCAACGGTAATAGATGATGCAGTAATGGTTGTTTATAATCTAAATAAGAATAATAGTATCGCACCGCTCTGCGTAAGATTCTTCTTATAACATAACCTGCGCCTGTGTTTGATGGAAGTTGCCCATCGGCAATTGTAAAACTTATGGCACGAATATGATCTGATAAAACTCTGAATGCAATATCTTGTTTGCTATCGCTGAAAGAATATTTTTTATTTACAATTTTTTCTATTGCCTCAATGGTGTTGGTAAATACATCGGTATCGTAATTACTTTGTTTATTTTGAATAACGCGAACCAATCTTTCAAAACCCATACCTGTATCAACATGCTTTGCCGGCAAGGGTTCCAGCGATCCGTCTTTTAAACGATTGAATTGAATAAATACATTATTCCAAATTTCAATTACCTGCGGATGATCGTTATTTACCAAAGTTTTTCCGGCAATTACTTTTCTTTCTTCATCGCTTCTGCTATCATAATGTATTTCGGTACAGGGGCCGCATGGGCCGGTATCGCCCATCTCCCAAAAATTATCTTTTTTATTTCCCAATAAAATTCTGTCTTCGGCAATTACTTTTTTCCATTCGTTAAATGCTTCCTCATCTTTTGGCAAACCTTCTTTTGCATCGCCTTCAAAAATGGTAACGTATAAACGATCTTTATCGAGTTTATAAACTTCGGTCAGTAATTCCCAGCTCCATGCAATGGCTTCGGCTTTAAAATAATCGCCAAAGCTCCAGTTGCCCAGCATTTCGAACATGGTGTGGTGATATGTATCAACACCAACTTCTTCCAGATCGTTGTGTTTACCGCTAACACGCAAACATTTTTGTGTATCGGCAATGCGGGTAAATTCAGGGTTTTTATTTCCCAAAAAATAATCTTTAAACTGGTTCATCCCTGCATTGGTAAATAATAATGTGGGATCATTTTTTATAACGATGGGTGCTGATGGAACGATTTGATGTTGTTTCGATTTAAAAAAATCTAAAAACTGTTGGCGTATTTCGGAACTGCTCATCATATTAAATCCAGATTTTACTATTTGTTAGTGTTGATTACGGTTATATTTGCTGGCAAAATCAAGGCATCAAAGGTAAGGGAATGCGAAGTTAGAAGTGAGATGTGAGAAGTAAATGATGAAGTTGGAAGAATTGCCTGATAAAGTTTTGCCGCCACTGTAAAATACGAACCCCCTAATGGCATTGAAAAAAATAAAATATTATTATAATACCCACACGCTTCGATATGAAAAGCTCGAAACCCCGCTGCGTGTAAGGATCCTGCAATTTTTTGGATTTATTGCGGCTTCGATTGTTACAGGGTTAATTATTGTGCTGATTGTTTTCAGGTATGTTGATAGCCCGAAAGAAAAATTATTGCGCCAGGAAAATGATGCGATGAGAGAAAGTTATTCTGTGTTTCAGGAAAGAATAAAACAATTAGAATTACAAATGAGTGAATTGGAGAACAGAGATAATTCTGTTTACCGTTCCATATTTGAAGCAGCACCTGTACCCGACAGTGCCCGTATAAAAGACAGTGAAGTAAAAAAAGAAGTTACGCTGGTGCAAAGTATGAGCGAAGATGAGTTGGTGCGCAGCATGGGCAATCAATTAAATAATTTATCGTTGCGTGTTGCATATCAGTCAAAGAGTTTTGATGAGATTGGCGACATGGTGAAGCATAAAGAAAAATTGTTATTAGCTATTCCGGCTATTCAACCGGTTAGCAATAAAAATCTTACGCGTATTGCAAGCGGTTTTGGTAATCGTATAGATCCGATATATAAAGTACGCAGATTTCATGCAGGGCTCGATTTTACTGCACCTGTTGGTACGCCTATTTATGCAACGGCCGATGGTACTGTAAAAGAAGCAGGATACAACAGTGGCGGTTTTGGAAATGATGTGGTAATTAATCACGGTTATGGTTATCAAACTTTATACGGGCACATGTATCGTGTAAAATCAAAAGTGGGACAAACTGTTAAACGCGGCGAAGTGATTGGTTATGTTGGCAGCACCGGAAAAAGTACCGGCGCACATTGTCATTATGAAGTACACAAAAACGGTGTGCCTGTTGATCCGATCTATTATTTTTATAACGATTTAACGCCGGCACAATTCGATCGTATTTTAAAATTAGCGGCAACGGCAAATCAAAGTTTAGATTAATGAGCTGAGAATTTTATTACACGAATTTTTGCGAATTACACGAATTGCGAAAATTATTCATCCAATTATTCTTGATTTGCTTAATTATTTTTTGTCTTGCAATAAATAAATATATTTTTTTGGAACCTGAAGTACGAGCATATTTAGTACGAATTCTCAATTCCATTTCATATACGGTGGTATGGTTAATTAGTAATACCACTGCGGGCATACAATTTGGGTATGCTTTTATAGAACAAAAAATAACCGCAGGCAATATTATTTTTTACCTGTGGTTATTAATAAGTACCGTTATTTTTATTTGGTTGATGATACGGTTATGGAAGAAGCCATTAAATATTCCTGAATAGTTAATGCACGAATTAGTTTATTGGTTTATTGGTTTATTGGTTTATTGGTGGAACAATTTAGTTTTTATTTTTTATTACACGAATTGATTGTTGTTGATTAAAGAATCAAACGAAATTTAAATACCTGTTTAGTTTTTACTTTTTTAGTATTTAGTTTTTAAAATTCTATTACTCGCCAATTCGTGTAATTCGATCTGATTCGTGTAACACTTTAATTTCCTTTTGTATCTAATATTACCGGGCTTTTACTGCCACCCATAATAATAACTTTTGCATTGGGCGATGTAATCAAACCTTTCATCACCTGCAGGTTTTCGTATTGCAATTGCTTATCGCCTAAACCGGAACTGATAATTTTTTGATAATCGGCAATACCCTGTGCCTCCACACGTTTACGTTCGGCTTCCTGTTTTTCTTTCTGCAAAACAAATTCCATTTTTTGTGCTTCCTGTTCTGCTTTAATTTTTTCTTCGATAGATGCTTTTACAGTTGCAGGCAATGTAATGTTTCGTACTAATAATTGTTCTAAAATTAATCCGCGATGTTTTAAATTTTCTTCAATGCTTTTAACAATCCTTGCCTGAAACTCGTCTCTTTTTGTTGAATATAAATCAACAGCAGTATAATACACGGCATTATCACGGATCTTGGTTCGTGTTACAGGACGCACAATAACATTTTTAAAATCCAATCCAATTTCTCTTACAATTTTTGGTGCTTCGGTTGGTTGAACATGGTATAAAACAGTAAGGTCTATCACGACTTCTAAACCATCGGCAGTTAAAACATGAATCGCATCATCGCCGGCAACATCGCCTTCGTTGTGTACGCCGCTCATGGTATAGTTTTGTGTTTTTATATCGATGGCTTTTACTTCAACCAATGGATTAATAAAATTTAAACCGCTGGTTAAAACATCATCCTGTACT
>DATAMD010000425.1:0-3288 GCA_036260755.1 Chitinophagaceae bacterium
ATACTTATGAAATTGAAGTAAAGATTTTACCCAATGGCGAAAAATTTGCATCGGGTTTATTTGCAACTGTCATGCTGAAAGCCGCAACTGTAAAAGCTTTGAAGCTGATACCGATTGAAGCATTAGCTGAAGCCGATGAGAAAAAAGGTTTTGTTTTTGCATTGAATGATGATAAAAAAACAGTAAAAAAAATTCCTGTATCAATTGCTTTTATAGATAAAGACAAAGTTGCTATCAGCAGTGGATTAGAAAATATAAATGAAGTTATAACTGATGGCGTAAGTTATTTAACCGAAAATTCTAATGTAAAAATTGCACAATAAAAAATAATTCTATGAAAAAAACTTTCTTGTTTATTGCTATTCTATTTCTTTCTGCATCAACATCGATGGCACAAAATGTAACAGCAGAAAGTATTACTGGCGAATGGCTAACGGCCCCGAAAGACGCAAAGATTTTAATTTATAAAGAAGGAAATAAATATTCGGGAAAAATAAATTGGGGAAAAACGATTGGAAGAAAGGATGATAAAAACCCTGATGTTTCTATACGCCACAGAGAATTGCTTGGAGCTGTTATTCTTAAAAACTTTGTTTTCAATGGAAAAGATAAATGGGAAGATGGAACTATTTACGATCCCGACAATGGAAAAACTTATTCATGTATCATAAAACTGCAAGATGATAAAACGCTTGAAGTTCGCGGCTACATTGGCTTTTCGGTGTTTGGAAGAACAGAAATATGGACGAGATAAAAGCTGAACAAAATACTGAACGTACAAGAGTGCGACGCAACCGGTGTTGAATAAAGTGTTGCAGCCCGAACAATAAAAATTATAAAAAAGTTTATGAAAATAACTGACTTCTCGGTAAAAAATTACCAGTTCACACTTATCATTTTTGTGATGCTGGTGGCATTAGGAATAAATTCTTTGTTGCACATGCCGCGTGGTGAAGATCCCGATTTTCAGGCACCAAGTTTTTTTGCAGTGGTGATTTATCCCGGAACAAGTCCGAAGGATATGGAACAATTGGTTGTTGATCCGATTGAGAAAAAATTTAATGAATTAGATGATGTAAAACGCATCGTAACAAAGATCGATGATGGCCTTGCTTTTATAAGAGTTGAATTTAAATACAGTTCTGATCCCGACAAAAAACACCAGGATGTGGTTCGTGAAATTGATGCATTAAAAACAAAATTGCCGCAGGATATTTTAAGTTTAACTATTACCAAATTTTCGCCAAGTGATGTGAATATTGCACAAGTGGCGCTCATGAGCGAAACCTTGCCCTACAAGGATTTGGAAGCATGGAGCAAAAAATTAAAAGAACGTTTAGAAAAAATAAAAACATTAAAAAATGTAGATAATTGGGCATTTCCACAGCAACAGGTTAGGGTGAGTTTGAATTTAGAAAAAATGGCGCAATTTAAAATTGGATTGAACCGTGTGATCGGTGCATTGCAAAGTGAAAATGTAAATATTCCGGGCGGAAGTATAGACATGGGCACCAAACGTTTTAATGTAAAAACAAGTGGTGATTATAAATCGGTTGATCAAATTAAAAATACAATTGTAAGCAGCGTTGGCGGAAAATTTTTATACGTGAAAGATATTGCCGATGTAAATTTTAATTACGAAGAAGAAAATTATATTGCCCGTTTAAATGGCAAGCGTACCGTGTTTGTTACGGCAAGCCGTAAAATGGGCACAAATATTTTTGACGTTGAAAAAGAAATGCAACCGGTATTTGATGAATTTAAAAATAAGTTACCAAAAAATATTGCGTTCGAACAAAGTTTTAATAATGCCGAAAGTGTTCGCAAACGTTTAACAGCATTTGCAGGCGATTTTGGCATTGCCATTTTGTTAGTGCTGCTAACCTTACTGCCATTGGGTTTCAGGGCATCGCTTGTAGTAATGATTTCTATTCCATTATCATTAGCTATTGGATTATCGTTGTTAAATTTATTTGGTTTTACTATCAACCAATTAAGCATTGTTGGCTTTGTTGTTGCATTAGGATTATTGGTTGACGACAGCATTGTTGTTGTAGAAAATATTGAACGTTATTTACGAAACGGTTTTACAAAACGTGAAGCAGCAATGGCTGCCACCAAACAAATTGGTTTGGCAGTATTGGGTTGCACAGCTACTTTAATATTTGCATTTTTACCATTATTATTTTTACCGGAAGGCTCGGGCGATTTTATAAGAAGTTTACCCGTAGCAGTTGTTACAACGGTATTGGCATCATTACTTGTTTCGTTAACAATCGTTCCGTTTTTATCGAGCAGAATATTAAGTAATCATGAAAGTGCGGATGGAAATTTTTTCCTGCGTGGCCTGAAACGCGTTATCAGCGGCAGTTACAGAAAATTATTATCGAGCGCCATTGCACGGCCATTCACTACTTTAATTATTGCCGTTGCTTTTTTTGCAGGAGCACTTGCATTGATCCCGGTTATTGGTTTCAGTTTATTTCCATCATCCGAAAAACCAATGTTCTTAATTAATATCGAAACTCCTTTAGGCAGCAGCTTTGCAACAACCGACAGTGTTTCGAAATATGTTGAGCAACAGGTAAAAACTATTCCTGATTTAAAAAACTATGCAACCAATGTTGGTCATGGTAATCCAAGAATTTATTATAACATCATTCCGCAAAACACACAAAGTAATTATGCGCAATTATTTATTCAATTAAAAAATACAAAACCAAAAGATAAAAAGAAATTAATTGATGCATTGAGAGATAAATTTAAAACTTATCCCAATGCACGAATTGAAGTAAAAGATTTCGAACAGGGCCCGCCGGTCGAAGCACCTATTGCCATTCGTTTATTCAGCGAAGATTTAGATACGTTAAGGGCATTATCGTTTCGTGTAGAAAATTTATTGAAGAAAACCGAAGGCACCATGTATGTTACCAACGATCTTACTTCATTAGAAACCGATGTAAAAATAAAAGTAAACAAAGAAAAAGCAGGATTGATTGGTGTGCCTATTGCCGATATTGACAGAACCATCCGAATGGCTGTAACAGGCTTAAACATTGGCACTTTCAAGAAAGATAATGGCGATGAATTAAATTTGAATGTTACGTTGCCACGAGATAAAGTTCAATCAATCGATGTGTTTAATAAAGTGTATGTAACATCTTATTCGGGTGCATCTATTCCTTTGAAACAAATTGCCGATGTTGAATTTCAAACATCACCAACAACAATTAAACACTACGACAAAGATCGCTACACCGTTGTAACCGCATTTGTAAAAAATGGTTA